>CANMNU010000013.1 GCA_947499175.1 Alphaproteobacteria bacterium | reverse complement strand
GTAATGGCTACCGGGTTGAGGGTTTAGTAAGCTTGCCAACTTATTCAAGGTCACAAGCCAATGACCAGTATATCTACGTTAATAACCGTTGGGTCAAAGACCGTAATGTTGCTGGTATTTTAAGGGTTGCCTATCAAGACGTGTTAATGAACGGCCGCCACCCAATGGCTGTCTTATTCTTTAATTTAGATAGCCGTGAAGTAGATGTAAATGTACACCCAGCAAAAACTGAAGTTCGCTTTCGTGATACGCAATTTGTGCGCAGCTTTTTAATTCAAGGTGTAAAGCAATCATTACAAGGCGCACAACATTCCTCATCACCACAAATGAGTAGCGCCACGCTTGATTCTTTTAGTGCAATGTCTAATATTGCCTCAAAAGCTTCATCACCGTCCTTCAGTAACGTCTCCTATTACCATAAGCTAATTTTAAAAGACACTTACCCTTGCGCTAAACCACAACCAATTGCTGCTTTTGTTGAGCCCGCATACGTTGCAACCTTAAATCAGCAAGACCCAACAAAACCAGAAGATTATCCAATGGGGCTTGCCAAAGCCCAAGTATTTGAAACATTTATTATTGCGCAAACGAGCGATGCACTATTGCTAATTGACCAACATGCCGCCCACGAACGTGTTGTTTATGAAGAACTAAAATCTCAATACCACAATAAAGGCAAACTACCATCTCAAGTCTTAATGAATCCTGAATTTATTGAACTTAGCGAATCAGACTGCTTATTGTTTAAAAACAATCAGGAAATTTTTCAATCAATCGGCTTTGTAATTGAAGTTTATTCAACTCAAACTTTGGTAGTGCATTCAACCCCAATAGCCTGTCAAAATCAAGGTTCAGCTGAATTTATAAAAGATGTTTTGGACGATATTAAATGCATAGGCGAAGGCTTAAGTGCCCAAGAAATTATTTGGGAAAAGCTCGCAAGTAAAGCTTGTAACAACAGCATTCGTGCTGGCCGCTCATTAAGCCTAGCCGAAATGAATGCTTTACTACGCCAAATGGAAGAAACACCTAAATCAGCCCAATGCAACCATGGCCGCCCAACTTTTGTTAAATTAGACAAAAAATCTTTGGCACAATTGTTTGAGCGCACCTAGGTGTTTAATCATAATATTTTCAATTTTTCCTAAAAATACTATAAACAGATGCTTTTATTGGTCCTCGCATAAGTTCTGCAATGTACACCATTAATCCTGATGGTTTTTTCCTATCAATTTGAGGCAATACTGCTAATTTTTGAACCTGGTTTCGTGGTTCCAAATTAGCTTCTATGGTTTGGTGTTCTAAAAACCTGTGGTCTTGCAATGGATCAATTAGGTGCCTATTTTTTAGCCGGAAAGTGCTAAGTAATTCATCCACCAAATTTTGCATTTCCGGTAAGTCATATGCAAAACACATTGTACTAATTATTGTATTGCTTAGTGATGGAAACTCATTTTCTGGTACTAGCGTTGCTCGCTTTGAATTTTTTTCATTTAATCGTTTCAGATCTTCCTGTGTAACAACTTTCAATTCGATAGATCCTGACGTAAAAAGCGTCAAACTATTGATTATTTGGAAGGATCCTGAATCACGATACAGGCCTAAACCATCAGCCCTTGCTATACTAGCAGCGTTCTTTTCATCAGTTTTTGCAAAGGCGTTTCGAGCATTTTCTCTACCACCAAAATGTGCTGCTAGTAACAATAATTTATAATACTCATAGGGGTGAATTGTTCCACCTACAACACTATTAGCCACTGCTATTATATCATTTAATTGTTCTTCTGATTTATCGCCAAGCACTTGGTTGAATAATTCCTTGTGGCAAGGTAGTGGTTCAGTTATTGGAAATGTTGCTATCAGTTTTTCTAATTGCCCCTGCCCAATTAAACATTGGGTTTGTTTAATTGCATTAACTTTTCCCGAACGAAACATGCCAATTAACTCAACATCAAACTTATAAGAAAAATATTTAGCTTGATGTTCATTTCTTTTTTCACTCCAATATTCTAGGTTTCCATAAACTTTTTGCATATTTTTCACGAAAGGTGAAAATGGTGATTGTTCATCACCAACAATTGGTTTATGTGTCTCTTTGTAAAGGTCTTCAATAATTTCTTCTGCTGATTTTCGCACTGTAAAAAACTGACCAAACCCAACATAACTATTTGGCCCAACACAAAACACATTTTGCCCATTTGCTATTCCCTTAGGGTGTATCTCCTTATAATGCTCAATATTAGCTATATAGCCAAACTCTCCAGGTAGTTGTGGCATGCCCTGGCTTCGCCTATTGTAAAGTCACAGTTACTTGGCAAAGACAATTCGTCTCTTAATATGTTAAAATTTTCTGCGCCTAAAATATCTAACAAAATTAAGTTTTTCACTAATTGCACAGCTATTCTGCATTCAATTACACCACCTTGGTTAAATAAATCAATTAACGCCTCTGAACTAATTGTTCCAGAAATTGTTGATAATTTGTGAGAAAATCCTTTTAAATTACTATTAGAATCATCTGAAATAATTTCTTTAGAATTTTGCCAAAATTTTGAAGGTGTATCCAGTGGTTCATCATGTTTAGGGTAGCGAAATCTTGAATTTAGCCCTGCATAATAATATACGGCTCTTTCTGCAACAAATTGATCTAATGCTTCTTGCGATTGCATTGATTTGCGTACTTCTTCCTCGCTCGCAGGAAAGTAAGTCTGTTCTACTTTTTCCATCGCATTTACCCCACCCAATGCTAAAACTGCGCACAAAGTTAAAATAATTTTTTTCATAATAAAACTTCCTAAATAAATTACATGATATGTATATATGGTTTAGTTACTTGTTTGTCAAATTATTTGTTATATTTTTATGAATCAAATATTTAATGAATGTGTGGTAGGGAATTGTAATTTCTCTGGTGGTCGGTGGCTCAAATATTTTTTATTCATTAAAAATCAGAATAACTGGTGACTATTAAAATGATGAGTTTGGGGTTTGCAAAAATTCTATTTCTTCTTTTGTTGACCTTCTTCCTAATATTTTATTTCTATGGGGGAATCGATTGAAATTCTTAATAATTTCCCAATGCCTTTTAGCGTAAGTATTGTCATATAGAAATAATGTTACTGATAATTCCTGGTCATTCAGGTTTTCACTATGCATCAATGGCATATAGAGAAATTGTTTTTGTTCAAGATTTAGGCTTTTATCCATTTTATTATCAAGAGCATATTTTGTTAAAGATAACGCTTTTGAATCGGTTTCAAAACTTTGTGGAAGATTTCTAAACATATTTCTTGGAAATTGATCTAGAGTAATAATAAGGGCTAAGCAGCCTTCTGGTGTCTTCTTCCAATAATCTAATTGCTCAATTTTTGCCATTAAATATATGTTTTCAAACTTTTGAGTAATTAATTTGTCAAAATCAAAATTTTTGATAAACCAATTGGGTTTAACTGTATCTGAGAACCAAAAATTTAAAACAACTGAAAAATCAATTTCTTTCAACATAACCACCGCCTTTTTCTTTATACTAAGTTAATCAAGAAAATATGTTAAATCAAAAAGCCGCTTTAAACCCTACTTAGGGATTAGTTTCTTATACAGATTGTCTAAAACTAAGTGTGAAAAGGCCTTTCGATGTTTATAAAATTTTAAAGAAGATTTTCTTGAGGTTAATTATGTCCCACTACATTTAAAGGTGCGGCATCCTTTTCTGCAATAATAATCACATACTCCCTACCATCATAGCTCCATAATTTTGACTTATGGCTAAGCGGTACAAATTTACATTCCAAAACCTTAAAACCATTATTTTCAAATACTTCTTTTAAGGTTTTAACATCCAGAAAAAGGAATGTCCCATCTAACGTAGATGTAATCAGTAATGGTGTTATTTCATCAAATTTTATATAATCCCTTAGAGATTTAGTAAATCCAGGGTATTTCTCTCCAGATTTTACCCGCCTTTCATATTCAAGGATAAATTTTTCATGGTGCTTTAAGTATGGGCTAAGTGCTGTAACGTATACACGCCCATTGGGTTTTAAAAGCAAAAATAGGTGTTTAACAGCTAGCTCTAATTGATCAGGTGTTAAAAAATGAAAAACTTCACCCACATAAATTGCATCATGTAGGCCAAGTTTTTGTATTTCACAAGCATCTGTAATGTCAGCTTGTGCAAACTTCACTTGGTTAGCACTGCTTGACTCTAGCCAGTTTTGTTGAATTTTTTCTGCTAAACATTTAGCAGCAATAAATAAATGGCGTGCATCTAAATCGCTAAGTACATATTTTGTGTCTTTGCTCTGTTTTAGTGCCTGTAACATTACGTCACCGTAACAGCCACCAATTTCTAAAACTTCCTTGCCTTTGCTAAATTTTAAAAATGCACGCATTGCGTAATCAAAACTTGCTGATGCAGCGCCCTTTTTGTTTAACGTGTGGGTACGGCCATCTGGACCATAGCTTTGAATGTGTAAATTTAGCGCATCGCAATTAGTCAAAGCTTGTTCATAGGTGAACACTTCAGAATAAGCGCTAATAAAGCAAGCTGCTAAAATGAGCAAGTACTTAAATTTTTTAAACATGTAGTTCTATACCAACCAAAAGGGTAACTATAGTTCTTTTTTAGCATTTAACCAACTAAATTTTTTTCAAATATTTTAATTAATTACCTACTTAATTCTGGTCCTTTCGTTTTACATTCTCTTAACCTTGTTACTTTATGCTAAGGTGATTTGAAACAATTTCAAACCTTAATTCCGAATTATGGTTAAAAAGAACTAGCTACATTTTTTTTAAAAAGGATTTCATTATAAATCTACGCAATACACAAGGAAAAGCACGCCTAGAGCTTTTAACAGATTATTTAAACATAGCTGATTTGCAAATTCTTAAAAATTCTATAGGCGATGATCTGGAATTAGCTGATACTTTAGTTGAAAATGCCGTTGGCTACTTTCAGCTACCATTTTCAATTGCCCCCGGTATTACTATAAACAGTAAGAAATATCCACTAATTCCTTTGGTTATAGAAGAAACTTCAGTGGTAGCAGGGCTTTGCAAAAATATTTTATTCGCCAATTCCAATGGTACAATTGTAGCATCACAATCTGGACGCGGCTTTATTGGTCAAGTTCACTTTCCCGATCTTATCCACCCTGAAATTTTTAAAAATTACATTTTAAATTGTAGGGAAAATCTAATTACTCAAGCTAATCAAAACCCTTGTGCTAACATGTTTCAACGTGGTGGCGGAGTTTTTGATATTACTTTTAGAATAATCCCAAGGCCTGATGGCAAAACCATGGGAATAGTCCACGTTTTGCTAGATTCAAAAAATGCTATGGGCGCAAATATCATCAATCAAACTTGTGAATATCTAAGACCTTTAATTGAAAATGCTTGTGGTGAAAAGGCATTACTCAGCATTCTGTCAAACTACAACACGGAAAAACTCACTAAAGTTGAACTTACCCTAGAAGGTGTTGATGCAGACTTGGCTAATCGTATTGCAGAAGCCTCAATGATTGCCCAATGTGACACCTACCGGGCCGTGACTCATAATAAAGGCATTATGAACGGAATGGATGCCGTTTGTCTGGCAACCGGTAATGATTGGCGCGCCCTAGAAGCAGGCATGCATGCTTTTGCTGCCCATAATGGCTCTTACATAGGGCTTTCTAAGTGGACAGCTTATGGACAACAACTTAAGGGAACTTTAGAAGGACCAATTAATGTAGGTATAGTTGGCGGCGTAACCAACATTCACCCCATGGCGTCCTTAGCATTACGTTGCTTAAGCGTTGAAAGCTCAACAGAGCTTGCTTATGTTATGGGTGCAATTGGCTTAATTCAAAATTTTGCTGCATTACGAGCCTTAGTAACCGATGGCATTGCCAAAGGCCACATGCGGCTACATTTAAAAAATTTGCTTAAACAAGCTCACGCCACACCATTAGAACAAAAAAAAGCCTTAAAACTACTTGAGAAAATATTAGATACCAAGCATTATGTAAGCGCGAGCGATGCCCATAATGTTTTAAAAGAATTAAGATCGTGATTAGCCATTCAGCAAAGTGTATTTTATCAGGGGAACACACGGTTTTAAACGGTGGAACTGCAATTGTTAGCCCACTTAAAGCCTACAAAACAACCTTAGAATATCAAGAAAGTTCACTAAAACTTGAAATGTTTTTTAATAAAAGGCCGTTTACTCAAGGCATTTTAAGTTTGTTGCAAAGCCTTGCATTATTGCCAAATACCTTTTCAGGCATTCTTAATGTAAATTCCAATATCCCCCAAGCATCTGGTTTAGGAAGCTCAGCCGCATTGTGCGTCGCAATGGCAAACTTACTCGTACAACATGGTTACATACTCGCTGAAAAAATTTTTGAAGTTGCCCGAATGTGCGAAAATCTTTTTCACGGTAAAAGCAGCGGAGTTGATATTGCAGGCGTTATGTCTGACAAAGTTTTGCTTTATTCAATGAACAATGAGCCTAAAAGTTTTGTGCCAACTTGGCAACCAAAGCTTTATGTCTCTTATTCTGGTGTGCCATCAAATACTAAACAAGCTGTAGCAAAGGTACGCAAATACCGTGATAGCTCTATAGGTTCCAATGTTGATCGAAATATGGAAAGCGCTACCCAACAAATTTATAATGCCTTAACAAGTGTTGACCTTAAAACACGCCTTCAGCAATTACGTGATGGCTTAAATCAATCAAGTGAATGTTTTGAAGAGTGGGGGTTAATTGGTGATTTTTTGCGTAATCATCAAAATAAACTAATCCAATGCGGAGCTTTAGCTGCAAAACCCACAGGTTCCGGCGAAGGTGGTCACGTTTTAAGTCTTTGGCAAGAGTTGCCGCCCTCTCACCTAAATTTGGTACCTGTTAGCCTATGATCACATCAAGTGCTCCAGGAAGCATGATCATATTTGGTGAACACAGCGTATTACGTGGCAAACATGCAATTATTTTAGCAATTAATAAACGAATCCATGTAAATTTAGAACCAAGAAAAGATGATTTAATCTATATTGAGTCACCCCTAGGCCAAACTACTGTATCCTTAAACAATATTGTGGTTCAGCAACCCCTTCAGTATGTCTTACAAACTTTGAAAACTTTTCCGCTCACCACCGGACTAAACATTAAAATTACTTCTGAAATGTCACCAACCATGGGGTTTGGCACATCTGCTGCAGTAGTTGTTGCATTGCTTGCAGGCTTAATTACTCTGGCTAAATCTGATATTGCACAACTGTTTTCAAAAGCACTTCAAGTGGTACGTCAGGTGCAAGGTATTGGTTCAGGGGCTGATATCATGGCAAGCATCAAAGGCGGAATAGGTCTATTTCAAAACGATCAATATCAGCCATTAGCCATGCCGGTAGAACTTTTTTACAGCTATTCTGGCTCAAAAAAACCAACTTCTGAAGTTGTTAACCTTGTCGCAAATAATTTTGCTAACCACCCAGAACTTTTACAAAATTTAGATAACGCTAACGATGCACTAACCCTAGAAGCAACTAAATATTTAACAAAATCCAAAAATTTAGGTGAATTGTTTAATATAAGTGCAGGAATTATGGAAGCATTTGGCGTGCACACCAAAGCACTAGAAAATTTTTTATGGGAACTCCGGGAACAATCTTGCGGGGCCAAACTTTCCGGTTCAGGTCTTGGGGATTGCGCAATTGGCGTTGTTAAAAATGGTTTTTACCCTAAAGATTGTTTTCCCATTGTAATTTCACCCAAAGGCTTAAAATTACATGGTTAATAAAAAAAGTTATGTTGCTCAACTAATTTCTTTAAAAAAACCAGCAGTTACAAGTGCCTCAGCCTTTGCCCCAGCAAACATTGCCTTATGTAAATATTGGGGTAAGAAAAACTTAGAATTAAACCTACCCACAACCCCAAGCTTATCAATATCATTAGGTAACCGTGGCAGTAATGTTAACATATCAATCGCTGCACAAAATTACTTAAGCATTAACAATCAAGTGGTTGCATCAACATCAACAGCATTTAAGCGCACCTTTGATTTTTTAAATTTATTAGCCCCTAACGATATTAAATTTGCAGTTCAAAGCAGTAACAACATTCCAACTGGTGCCGGGCTAGCATCATCAGCTAGTTATTTTGCAGCACTAACTCTTGCCTTAAACAAACTTTATAATTGGCAAGCACCGCTCACAACCCTTTCATGTTTAGCTAGACTCGGCAGCGGTAGCGCCTGTCGCTCTTTGTATCACGGATTTGTAAAATGGTTAAATTGTGATGACCCATTGCAATCTTATGGAATACCGCTAACAACCAGTTGGGAAGAATTACGAATTGGACTTTTAATTTTTGACCCTACGCAAAAGTCAATTTCATCACGTCAAGCAATGCTACACACTCAAAGCACTTCCCCTTTTTATAAATCCTGGTGTGAAAATTCCATCAAAGATTTTGAAATTTTACACAGCGCAATTAATCAAAAAAATTTCCAACTGCTTGGCGAAACAGCAGAATATAATACATTTTCCCTACATGCCGTAATGCTTTCCGCAAGACCAGCAATTATTTACAGTAAACCTTCAACATTACATGCCATTGAAAAAGTGCATGAATTACGCTGCAATGGTGTGCAAGTTTACCTAACTCAAGACGCTGGCCCCAACCTAAAACTACTATTTTTGGAAAAAGATTTAGCATACATTTCTAATTTTTTTTCAGAACTAGAAGTAGTAAGTCCTTTTGCAAAGGTAGACAATTGGGCGCCTTGATTATATAACTAACACAACATGATATTTTATTTTACTTATGTCCGTAGGAATTGAATCAATTGGTATTAAATTGCCATCATTTGCAATTGAATCTAGAAAAATAGCTAAACTTAGGGGAATACCCGAAGAAAAAGCAACCATAGGTTTAGGCTGTCATATGGTTGGCCTCTGCATGAATCAAGAAACTGTAGTTGATTTAGCCGTAAATGCTGCCAAACGCGCCATTGAACAATGGGATGGTTGCCTTAATGATATTGGCATGATTGTAGTTGGCACCGAATCATCATTAGATGAGGCACGTCCATTAAGCGCATGGGTAGCAGAACGTTTGCAACTAAACGGTGCTGTGCGTTCCTATGAAGTAAAACATGCTTGTTACGCAGGAACACTGGCCTTACGACAAGCTGTAGAATGGAAAGTAGCAACTCAATCACCCAAATGTGCTTTGGTCATTGCTGTTGATGTCTGTTTATATGAACCTGGCCACCCCGCAGAAATTACCCAAGGTGCAGGTGCCGTAGCCATGATTGTCGGCCAGGACAAAATTTGTTCAATTGACCTACGTAGTTATCCCTATAGTGAACCATGTTTTGATTTTTGGCGACCAACAGGGCACGCCTTTCCAATCGTGGATAGCTCTAAAAGTTTAAATGCTTACCTGAAAGCTACAGAAAATTGTTTTAATGCACTGTTTTTAGACCAAACAGACTTGTCTTTTGAAAGTTTTAAATCAATTTGTTTTCATGCACCCTTCCCAAAAATGGTTTTTAAGGCATTTAAACACCTTGCTACTGTTTTTAATTTTTCAGAATGTGAACACCAAAAATTTTTGTGTGATAAAATATTACCGTTTCTGACCTGGAACAAAGAAGTTGGCAACGCTTATTCAGCAAGCCTTTGGTTAAGCGTAGCCCAAGCGTTAGATCAAGCAAACACAGGCGAAAAAATTGCCTGCTTTTCCTATGGTTCTGGCTTTGGCTCTGAACTTTTTGTAATTGAGCGCACCAATGGAAGTGGTTTTTGGGCAGAAGATGTCAAAACAGATTTGGCAAAACGTAAGGAAATTTCAATTGAAGAATATGATAATTGGCACAAATTAGTAAATCATCCACCATCTAGACAATAGAATATTTTTAATTATAGTTACTTCCCCACATAAAATGATAATTTTACACTGGATCACCACGCCCCTACGGGTCTCGTGATGACGGTTCTCTGCGTCTTTGCGAGCAAGCTTTGCTTGCGCGGCAATCCAAGCCGCAACGTACTAAATTTATAGTTAGTAAGCTATAACAAAACAAAAATAAAATAGTTCATTTGTTGCATCAAAAATACCTATTTTTAAGTGCAATATAATCATTGACGATGCAAGCCATAGTTAGCTATTGTTCAGTAATCTGTACACTTGAGGATTTTATGCACCAGCCCAATATAGTAATTTTAGAAAGTCGACGTTTTCCTGATATTACTGAGCAATGGTACAATGTTGCAGTTGGCGCACTAACCCAACAAGGTATTAGCATTAGTCGTGTTACAGTGCCAAGCAGCGCTGATTTACCAATTGCATTAAGTATGCTTTTAGACACAGCACACCATTCTGAAAACTCTACCTTATTAGCTCCTGATGGTTATTTAGTTCTAGGACTTAATTATAAGGGTGATATGCCAGAACAAACTCATCATAATATTTGGAAATTAGTACATAAACTTGCCACAAAAGCTGGCATACCTTTTTCTAGCGTTTTTGAATTTGAAAAAGAAGGCACAGAGATTTCTAACGCCGCAACTCGTTATGTTTCAAAAATTCAGCTGGCAGTTCAATCTGTAGTTAACTTAATGATGTTACGTCATCAGTTAATTCACCCACCTTTTGCTGCTGCGGCCTAAAACTGTGTTTGAAAAAATTCACGGTAGCGCCCGACACTTGTCGCGTAATGCAGCAGTACAAGCAGTTTACCAAATGGAACAAAATCCAGCTGACCGTAGTGATGTCGTTCGTCAGTTTCTCCAATCTCGTTTTAAAGATGATGTTAAAGGAACAATAGATCCTGATTTAAAATTCTTCACAGCTATCACACAATTCTTGGCAGAAGATCTAAGCATTTTTGATTCCCAAATCATTGAGCATTTACGCGAACAATGGAAAATTGAACGGTTACCAAGTGTCAGCAGGTCAGTATTACGCTGTGCTATTTACGAACTTTACCATGAACCTGCGGTGCCAACATTAGTCGTCATTAATGAATACGTTGAGGTTTCTAAAGGTTTTTTGGATAAAAAAGATGTTGGTTTTATCCACAGCGTGCTTGATCAGTTAGCCGCAAAAATCAGAAAACCAGTTACCGTAGACTAGTTAACAATGACCCAGGATAAGTTGGGGCCGAAATTGGGGTAAATCCACCCAAGTTTTTAAGGCTAAATTGCAGCAAAAATCCAGTATCTGGCTTAATGTCTCGGTCACTATAGTCACTTTTGTAAACACTGAATTTTGTCGTAAAGCAGTCATCTTCATATGCTATTCCAGCAAATGTGGCCAAAGCACCCATTTTAAAGTTTTTTAAATTGCGAATTTGCGCAACAGATAACTTCCAACTTTCATTTATAGCCGAACTCAACTGGCAATTAACTTGTGAAATTTTTGAACTTGAATTATTCAAGCCATGCCTAGCATATACGTAAGATGCATCAAGTTTTAATACAGGCTTACCAAGACTTGTACCAACTTCACTAAAGCGTGGGTGTAATGTCCGCCTAATTAATGCGTTACGAGTAAAAATTACCCACCAATCATTTGGTTGATACAACATTCTTGTAATATAGTCAGACGCGGCTCTTCCCTCTCCTTGACTTGATCCTACCACTGCTTTTTTATCAAAACGGTAGCTTTGTCCCAAAAACACTGAAGCACGCTGTTGTTGCCCCCAACGCATATGGTTATCCACCCCCAGAACTCCTCGTTGTCCTTCGTCAACCAAATCAAGACCATCAAATCGATTCGGCAAAAATACTGAAGTGTCATCAAGGGTAAACATTTTTGAATCTTCGTTAGGCATACGACGACGATTAAGTTTTGATGGCGCCACAGCAACTAAACCACGAGGCTCCAAAATCCAATTCAATTGTTGAAAATTTGCCATTAGTGGGTAGCGCCAATCTACTGAAGCCTGCGGGAATATACGGCTTTCAATCTGACTATCATATTTTTTTTGCTGCGAAAGTTGAGGTTGGTTGGGGTTGTAAAATTGTGAAACATAAGCATCACCTCTGGTTGACAAGGTACTCTTAAAAATATGTCCATTTGAAGTTGTATGGGGCATAGTCCAAGCGCCACCACTTGAAACCCTAAACACCTGCTTGCCTGTTTGTGCTAAAATAGGGGCTTTTCTAAAAATACTTAACAAACTAGAATCCCAAACCACATAACTACGGTTATCAAATGGTGATGTTTGAAAACGATAACGCGCATATGGCAAAATCAAAGGAGTTGTTTCAGGGGTATCTGTTTGAAATGCTTGAGTTCTAATCGTACCATAAGCTTGGTCTCCAAAATGTTCAAAATTTACAGTAGAAGTTAAATTTTTCTGGCGACTAAAAGTACTTGTTTGTTTGTTCAACTTAAATTTTGAAATGTAAGTCGTATCACTGGCCCGGTTTAAATCAACACTTAATCGATTTCGATCAGTCATGTGATATTGCATCGCTCCAAACATGTGCCAGCGGTCCTTGCTGGGAATTTTATCAAATTGTTTTTTTGTAGAATGATTCCTGGTATAGCTACCACCAAACGACATTTCCCCATCATAAAAGCGCCGACGGTACTCCGTTGCTAGCAACGGATTCTTTTTAGACATAATCATTGGTGTAATAGTTAAATCCTGATTTTTGGCTGCAAATAAATAAGGTGTAGCAACTGAAAAACCTAAATCCTTGCTATAACCAAAGGAAGGCATTAAAAACCCAGATTTTTGTTTTACCTTTGGGTCCGGGTGTGAAAAATATGGCATATAAAGAATTTTTACACCTTTAAACACTAAAAACACATGGTAGTATTTAAGGATCCTTTCCTCTTGATCATGCTCAACACTTTCTGCTTCCAGCTTCCACGTCACACTACCATTTTCACAAAGCTTACAGGGTGAATAATCAACATCTTTTAAAACCGTAGATCTGCCATCTTGGCGTTCAACAATTTTGGCATTAGTACGCGAAGCATCGGTTGTTAAGGCACGCATGCCTTCTAAAACCCCACTATTAAATTTTGAATCTAGGGTTAAACGATCTACTGAATAAATATTTCCATCAGCTTCAACCAACTCGACATTACCATAGGCAGTAATTTGATCCGTTAATCGATTGTAGTGTAATGAATCACATTTAAGTTGTCGCTTGGTGCCATCATCAAAAAAATTGGTAGCTACCACATTACCTTTTAACCAAAGGTCATTAGTTTTTTCATTCCAGCTAGCTTCATTCGCATTAACGTGTAAAGGTTGCTGCTGCATTGCGAATACACCAACAATCATGAAACATGTAAAGATTAAACTTTTTAAAAACAAAAAACGCATGCCCCTTCGCCTACATATTGCCAAGTTTTTTTAATATTGCCTATGCATTTTCTATATATTGCCTATAATAAACCATAAATATTTAATAAAAATTTATCGTATGCGTAGAGTTTTAGTAACAGGTGGTAACCGTGGTATTGGGGCAGCAATTTCAGTAACCCTGAAAAATCTTGGTTATGAAGTTATCGCATCCTACAACTCAAACCATGAACAAGCTGCTAATTTTTCAAAAGAACACAAAATTCCAGTCTACAGCTTCAACTTAAGCGATCCCTCAGCAACTGAAGCTACTATCGCTGAAATTTTAAAAAACCACGGACCAATTGATTGCTTAGTGCATAACGCCGGCATAACCCGTGACGGTTTTTTTCACAAAATGACCATTGATCGCTGGCAAGAGGTTTTGCAAACCAATCTCTTTTCATGTTTTCAGGTCACTCGCCCCTTAATCGAAGGTATGCGTGAGCGCAATTTTGGCAGGTTAATTTATATCACCTCAGTTAATGCCCTAAAAGGCCAAGTAGGGCAAACCAATTACTGTGCCGCTAAAGCTGGTTTAATTGGCTTTGTAAAATCATTAGCTTTAGAAAATGCAGCTAAAGGAATCACAGTTAACGCAATCGCCCCTGGTTACACCAATACCGATATGGTCTCAGCAATTAACGAAACTGTGCTTGCTAAAATTATCGACACAATCCCCGCTAAACGTTTAGCAACTCCTGAAGAAATTGCCGAAAGTGTCGCATATCTCATCAGTGATAAGGCTAGCTACATTACTGGCACCACATTACACATTAACGGTGGAATGTATTAATAAAATTTTAACTAAACCTATTTACTTTTTTATTTTTCATTACAACAATTGTAGTAGTTATTAATTTTGGAAACACTATGAATAAATCACTAATTTTATTAATGCTTGGGTGTTCACTACCTGTCTTAATGGCTGCAAATGAAGCTTCAACAGCACCTTCAACTGTTTCTGCTAGTGAAGTTACCGCTATGCAAAAGCAAATAGCTGATTTGCAAAAACAATTAGCCGTTATTATGAAGCAAATGCAAGAAACTAAGGTGGAACACAAGGTAGTTAGTGCACAGCAAGTAGCAAAACCAGTTGCAGAAGCAGTTGTTGCGCCAACTGTTGCCAAGGAAGAACCTAAAAAAGAAAACGAACACCAATTTGACAAAGGTTACATTGCTATCCCAGGCACCACTGGTGCCGTAAAATTTAGTGGTATGGTCAAGCTAGATATGATCCGTGATACCAGAGCTAACACCAGTGAACAAACCTGCGTTGGTCACCTACCATATGCATTACAAATGCGTAATCCAAATTTGCCAAATACACCGGCAGCTTGGAAAGACCAATTTTACATGCATGCAAAACAGAGCAAATTCCGTTTAGAAACCCTTGTGAAAAACAAATCAGGATCAGATGTTAATGCTTACGTTGAAGGTGATTTCTATGGCGTTACTCAATGGGGAGACGCTTTTCCAAACGGCACAACTGGAAATAATGCTCCACAAAGTTCTACTACTTATACCTTCAGACTACGCCATGCAATAATTGCATACAGTGGGCTAGAAGTAGGCCATACAACAACCACTTTCAATCTTGACGAGATTATCATGCCATCTGTTGATCTCAACGGAATCAATGGTTACAATCGCCATGCGTTGATTAGGTATACCCACAAACTTGGAAACTTTGCAATAACTGCAGCTGCAGAGCATGCACGTGCTGATTATATGACATATACTCCGACTCCTACCGCTAACGGAGCATCTGCAACTACAACTAATTACGCCTACAATACACAAGATTCTGCAGGAAACTTATCAAAGCCAGAACGTCCAGATCTAATCTTAAGGCTAAAATACAACTTTGATAATGGTAGCGTAGTTGGTTTGAGTGTAATTAATCGTGATCTGAGAGTTCAAAACAATGCAGCACTTACTGGAAATCTACCAAGCACTGTAGATGGAAAAACATACATTGCAAACTCTTGGGGCGTAAATTTAACCGCAAAAATTATGACAGTAGGTGGTAGCTTCTTTACCGGTGGTATTACTACAGGTAAAGGGCTCGGCTGGTATCTTTTGGATGCAACTGGTAGGTCTGCCTTTTTTGACCCAAATGCCGCAGAAGGTCAGAAATTAAAGCCCATAGAAATGAATATGTTCTGGGCCGGATATTCCCATGTCTGGTGTCCGCAATGGCAAACAACCATAGGTCTTGCAAGAATCACTTTGGGCACCCAAGGCTTATCCAATGCTCGCAAAGTTACTCAATGGTATGAACCAGGTCTTGATCGCACCTACAACAAATTCTTGATCAACACTATGTATATGCCTGAAGAAAATCTGAAATTTGGTTTGGAGTACTTTGTACTAGAACGTAAGTCAACGCTTGGTTACAAAGGCCTGGGCCATCGTTTACAATTTGCTGCAAGCTACAATTTTTAAAAAAACACGTCTACACGAAAGAGCAACATCAATCGGTGTTGTTCTTTTCCAGTTACAACTGCCAATAATAAACCTATCACTTTATAGTCAGCTCAATCGCCTGTTCGGTAATGATTTGTTTAAAGGACTCTTTAACGTTTTGTAAATCAACAATATCAACTTTGTAAGCGAAGTCAGACTCCACAAAAGCATCTTCTAAATCAGTTAGTTTATCAAAACTTAAAGTTTTGCCAGCATCAATTGCCAGGTCTAGATCTGAAAACTTCTTAGCTAGCCCTTTTGCTCTAGATCCAAACACCCATATTTTAGTGTGCTCATCTAAGTGTTTTTGTAAAATATCTAAAACAATTTTTAGCTGATCATTACTTATATCAATCGGTGATACTGGCATATTTTAAGACATTTTTTCTTTAAGTACTTTTAAAAGATACTCAGCTTCCCTAAGAAAAAGGGGAATGCTTTCAAAAACCACTTCCGCCTTTTCTTCATTGTACGTATGACTAGTGGTGCCACGCTTTGCTCGGTAATTTCTCCACGATGCTACATCTGATAAAAGCAAACCCCGTTCATTGCCAGTGCGAATAAGCGTTTCAAAAGCCATGCCTTCAACAACATCTGCTGACGGCTCGGTGTTTTCCAAATAGCGCTTCAGCATTTTATGGGAAAGCTTGTAAGTGAATTCAAATGCTTGAATTGCACCAGCTCTCATGTGCGTTTGTAATTTAGTATTTTCTTGCACAATGTCACTTTGGTATTGAATTAAGCTGTCTGATAGCTGTTTGATAGCATTTTCAAATGTGCTTAAGTCCAATATCATAACATAACTCTGCTGTATAAAGCTCTATTCTTTCCTGAAGATAACCGGCTCTGTTGCGTAAATCAAGCAGTAAGCCAGGCCATGGCCATCGTTTACAATTTGCCGCAAGCTGCTTTAAAAAAATATGTTTAAGGGGGCAAAAAATAATTTCACAAAAATTTGATGGGCATTTTTAATTCTATGATTTAATCAATTTATGATTCATCAAATATGAAAGGTTTTTATGCCAATTAATTTTTCTCACCCTAGGTGCTCTTCGCTCCATATTCTTAGGTGCTTAGTGCTTTCCATTCTATTACAGGTGGGCCCCTCCTTTAATTTGAGAACACATCTTTGATCATGCCTAACCAAGTTAATCCACATGATCCACGGCATAATATAACCGTCTTTGCCAGCTCCAAAGGAGCGTGGCAATCTAGTAACATTAATCAATATTGGGTTATTCACTGAATCAACTATGTTGTTCTAGTTTTTTAAGCCAGTGGAACTTTCCCACTAGCTTACTCTCTATCCTATTACAGATAGGCCCCACCCTTATTTGGGAACACATCTTTGATCATGCATGCCTAACTCAGTATAAGCCCCGTGGCACGCATAGATAACCGTCTTTGCGAGCTCCAAAGGAGCGTGGCAATCTAGTAACATTAATCAATATTGGGTTATTCACTATATCAACTATGTTGTTCTAGTTTTTTTAAGCCAATGGAATTTTCCCACTAGTACTCCCAATTCTATTACAGATAGGCCCCACCCTTATTTGGGTGGGTTTAGAATAAACTAAAACTGTTTAATATTTGGTTAATCGTAATGTTTAGTTATATATTTTTTGTTTAAAATTGCTTTGCATAATTTTTGTAGTTGCATGCTTATTTCTTAAAAAATAATTTCACAAAAACTGATGGGCATTTTTAATTCTATGATTTAATCAATTTATGATTAATGAAACATGGAAGGTTCTTATGCCAATTAATTTTTTCAAACTACTAATAGCTTTCAAATTAAATGTACAGCTGTTTATGTTAAATTTCTTACAAAGCATGTTATTT
>CANMNU010000012.1 GCA_947499175.1 Alphaproteobacteria bacterium | reverse complement strand
ATAATTTTTTGAATTTGATTATCATCAACCGGTCCATTACCTGCAAAGCGTGCCGTTACTTGGTCTGTTAAATCTGGAACTGAGTTTGACGTTAATGGGTAAACTTTCATACCGCGGCAAGTAATAAGCTTTAATTGCATATCTGCTGCTGCAGCTGCTTTCTCCATGGATTTGCCAAGCTCAACAATTGGTTTTGTATTTTCTATGAATACATCGACTCCTTCAACAAAACGTTCTTTAGGGCTAATTGAAGCAACAGGAATATTTGAGTTATTTAAGGTTAATGGTTTGTATGGGCAGTCTGTGATTTTTTCATATCTTTTACCAAGATTCTTGAGAACCGTTTCGGTAAACAAAGTTGTGGATGCTGCGTTAGCATCACCAACTACATCACGTGTTAGTATCTTATCAATAGCGCAAGTTACAAACAAAGCATGCTCAATATCGAGGGCTGCCTTAAATTCACCGAGGTGGCGTAGCATCATAATTCCTGAAAGAACTACAGCCATGGGGTTAATTACATTTTTTCCGGCATACTTGGGTGCAGATCCGTGGACGGCTTCAAAAATACAAGCGCTATCACCAATGTTGGCGCTTGGAGCAAAGCCTAAACCGCCTACTAAGGCTGATGAAAGATCGCTTAAAATATCGCCATTCATATTGGTGGTAATGATAACTTCAAATTGTTCAGGTTTTTTAACTAATTGGTGGGCGCAATTATCAATGATAATATGTTCCGCCTTAAGGTCAGGATATTCTGAGGCAATTTCTTCAAAGGTGCGCTTCAGCATACCTTCGCTAAACTTCATGATGTTGGCTTTGGTAGCGCAATGTACTGTTTTGCGTCCTTGGCTTCGTGCGAATTCAAATCCAAGGCGGACAATTTTTTCACAACCTTTGCGTGAAATCAATTTTAAGCATTGAGCCACATTTGGTGTTTGCATGTGTTCAATACCAGCGTAAAGATCTTCAACATTTTCGCGTACAATTACTAAATCAATACCTCGACCACTGTATGGTGTAGTGACTCCTGGGAATTCACGTGCTGGGCGAATGTTGCCATAGGTTTCAAACATTTTTCGCAACGTTACGTTAGCACTTTTTTCGCCAAAACCAACAGGTGTTTCAAGAGGGCCCTTAAGTGCAATTTTATTTTTACTAATAGAATCAATCGTTTCTTGTGGAACTCCAGTGGCTAAACCTTTTTTAAAAACTTCAGCCCCTGCTTCGCATACTTCCCAGTTAAATTTAATACCGGTAGCATCGATAATTTTGCGGGCTGAGTTGGTAACTTCTGGGCCAATACCATCACCTGGGATTAGAGTTGCATTATAGGTCATATTTAAAACTTGATTAAAATTCATAATAATTAAGTCTAGCACAATAATTTAGAAATTTAAAAATAGTTACAGATTAGTTGTTTTTGGCGTATAACCAATTAAATACCCAGGTTGGTAAAATGCAGTATAAAAGGGATGCGCATCTACTTTCTATGGTTATATCAGTTTTTTCTTGTTTTGTCGCTAACGTCGTAATAGTTATCATCAGAATTAATAGTAGGAGTATTTACTGGGTTGAGTCGTTCCTTTTTTTCTTTTGTTATTGCTTCTATTGCAAGGTCGTCCATGTGTTTTCTTAATTTTTCTGTTTCTTCTATGTTGATTTGACTATCTGAGGCTATTTCTGTTCTTATACCATCTTTAGTGTAGGTCACTTTAATATAGTATTTTTCCTGATTGTTGTTTGTTATACTTAGCCGCGTAAATGTTGTTTTGTCAGTTGAATGATATTTTATATTTTGTCTTTCTTTACCAAGAGGATGTTCTGTCAGATCTGGATCAGATGAGTGAATATAGGGTATTAAAGAAATAAATATTACGGCATAAAATTTAGTCAATATTTTATTCATAAATTCTCCGTATTTTGAATATTCAAGCAGGGTGGTGCAATGTTTTTTCTGGTAATTTTTATTAAACCCGCTATAAAACGGGTTTAATGTTGTTATAAAATTAGTGTTTGCTATCTTTTTCATGATGTTCTGGATTAATCAGATCCATAAACTTCTGGTTTTGCAACAAAATATCATCAAGAAATTTTAACTTTTCTATTGCTTCTTTCTCTTCATATCCATTTGATCCTGACATAGTTAATGTTTGGTGAGCCATGTTTCTTTCAATTGATAGGGTTTGCTTCTTATCGTGTTCCAATAGTCGTTCTTCTTTAAATATTGCTAATTTATTAGCGTGTCCATAATCTATATGTATTGTGTACTTATTTTTTGCATTTTTTTCGCAAGATTCAACTAAATCATCCAAATTGTCTGCTGAGTACCCAGCGTTTGCGCTAAGAAAAATAGCTACCAAGATACAGCTTTTTGTAATCAAATTATTCATTATACTTCTCCATAAAAAGTTAAAAGATCTCTTGATCTGATTATTACTTTGCATGCAAGGTATTAATATTTTATTAATTAAAACTATTCAAAATACAAATAAATTATACTTTGTTGTTTTTAAGTTTAAACACTTTTCTGAATCTTCGTTAAAAGCTTTTGATCTTGTATTAAAATAGTTGTAAATAGTTCATTTACCGATAGAACATTTTCTGTGGTTCGTTCCAAAGGATTGGGATTTTCGAAGGTGGGTTCTATAACAGAGCCTGATATATCCATAGTTCCGGCTTCTTTTTCAATTTTTTTTTCTATAGTTAATAGGGTATTACCTAATTCATTTTTTTCTGTATAAGATGCTATTTGTGGTGCAGCTCTTGGGTCAAATGGAGTAAAAATTTGTATTTTCCATGTATTATTGATGCTTTTTTTGCTGTGATACCTGTCATATAAATCAGGTCGTTTGGGTATGTGTATACGTAGGTTGCGGTTTTGTATTTTTTCACGTACCTCTTCTTGTTCTTGTAGTATATCGTCTGCAGAGTATCCTGTAATTGTACTAAGGCAAACAATTAATAAAGCACAATTTTGGGTAATGAATTTTTTCATTTATTCCTCCATAACAAAGTTGAAAAGATCGGTGTATCACATTTATATTATGCCTTAATGGTATTAATAATTCGTTAACAGAACTTAAAGATTCAAATCATTTATCTTAGGGAAACTAAAAATTGAAATAATGCTTTTGGGGAAGAAAAAACCCACCAGAAAAGGCGGGTTTTTATAATTAAAATTGGTTATTTCTATCGCTTTACTTACAATCACCACAACTTGGTAATTTGTGGTGTTGGTGTAATAACTCAATATAGCTATTGTTGTAACTTTCAACGGTATATGTAAAACCTAAAATTTTTGCAACTTTACATGCATTTTTAACTGAGTTGTCTTCACATTCGTGCTTGAATGAAGTTACTTCAAGTTTGTTTTCCTTAGAATCAGTTTTTACAACAAGAACACCAGCTCCTTTTTCTACGTTAGTAAATTCTGCGTTTGTCCCAACAAGTTTAAAGCTCCAAGCAGTATCTTTACAAAATATTGGTGCACAATTTTCTTTTTCACATGGTTTAATAGCTGGTACAATAACTGAATTTAGGTCATGATTAGGTGATTTACGTTTGCTGTGGTCATCGTCTTTGACAACATGCTGCTTTTTACCCACATGATGTTTTTTATCTTTACCACCACCAAAGGGCTGATATTGAGAGCGAATTGACCCGTTTTGTGATCCTGTATCATCACAATCAAGTAGTTTATCAGCAGAATAACTAACGGTAGCTCCAAAACAAATAGCTGTTAAAGCTAAGCTTTTTGTAATAAAATTTTTCATTTTTTTCTCCATAATTTAAAGTTAATGAATCTCATGATTCAATTATTACTTTGAATTAAAAGTGTTAATAAATGGTTAAATTAAGTAATATTTGTGTTATTTTAAGCTTTTGCTCTGGTTTATTTATTTATTTCTAACTTTATACTTAAGCCAGGTAGCCCAATTAATAACAATAAGGGCTATTGCTCCAATTGAAAGTGCAATAGTATAACCAAACGAATTTGATGGTTCATCAGGTTCTTTTGGGGGGGTAGGTTTGGGTTTTTGTAAGTCAACTAGATCAGTCTGTGTGCTAACATCTGCAAAAACTGGTGAGGTTCGTTTTATTTTAACATCATCTTCCACAATATTATTTGCATGGTGTAGTAATTGCATTATCCTTGGTTCGTCTATTGGGTTGTGCGAACTGATAGTTATAGTTCTTTCTACTGCATTTGGCAGTAGTGTGTTTTCAATACTAAATTCTGTTTGATTATCAACAACTCGTATATATATCGTTGATTTGTTTACAGGTCTGTCTGAGTCATCTTCCATGGCGCTAATAGGTGCAATGGCACCACAAAAAATTAAGTAAGTATATTTTTTTGATAAAGCAATATTCATTTAATACTCCGTGAATTAAATTTAGGAAATACCTATTAATTTAAGATGGACTAAAAGTCTTTACATTTAGTAAATAAATATTAAAAGTTGAAAATTATTGTGGATAATATTATTTGTTTAGTTTTTACAGTGTGTCTGTGTTGATTTTAAAATCACTAAAGTTAATGTGCATATGCAAATAATTGTTGGGCCGACTGGAAAATCAAAATAAAAGCTTAAACCTATTCCTGAAATACTAGAAAAACAGCTGATAGTTATTGCATAAATAATCATTTGAGATGGTTTTTTTGCCCTATAACTTGAGGCGGCCGCAGGGATAATTGTGAGAGCTGGGGCAAACAATGCGCCAAGCATTTTCATGACAATACCCATAGCCACAGCATAAGCTAATAGCATTAACATGCGTATTTTTTTTGAAGGGTAACCTTGTACGTGCGCTAAATCAGCATCAAAGCTAGTAATTAAGATTGCTGGCCAGAATTTAATTAAAAAGGCAACAAAAACTAATAGTGCTATGCCAAGTAGCCAAATGTCGTTAATATTTGTTCCAAGTAAATCACCAAATAATAAAATATCTGGGCTAAGGTGTGTTTCTGGCACTACGGAAATAACTAGAATACTCATAGAAAGGCATGTGGCTGAGATTACGGCCAATGCGACATCACTTTGTGCAGAGGTATTTTTGCCAATAAAGTAGGCAATAATCAAGCAGACAGCAATGGCACCATAAGCGTAAGGTAGGTGCAGTAGTACACTGATGCATATTCCTAGTAGTGATGCATGGGCAAGTGTTTCGCCAAAAAAAGCGAGGCCATTCCATAAACCAATGCAACCGAGTGGGGCTGTAATTAAGCTTGCCATAAGGGCTGCAATTACTATTAATATTAAAAATGAATCTATCATATGTGGTTATGGTCGTGATGGTGTTGATACGGGCTAAACCCAGGGAAAAGTTGTTTTACTTCTTTAATTTCACGAACTATTTCTGGACTACCTTGACAACAAATATGTTGATTTAAGCAAATGACGTGGTCAGTACAATCAAATACAAAATGTAAATCATGTGAAATAATAACAATTGCCATTTTATATTTATATTTTAGTTCAAGTAGTTCTTTGTAAAAAATATCTTGACTGTCGGCATCAATTCCTTGAGTTGGTTCATCAAGAATTAATAAATCTGGTTTTTTCAAGACTGCGGCATTAAATAGAACTTTTTGAAGTTCACCCCCTGATAAGGCATGAATTGAGCGATTCATTAATTTAGTAATATTAAAAGGGTTATCAATTCTAGGTGTTCCACATAGGCTAAGAAAAGATTCAACTGTCATAGGCATAAATTTATTTGGATTAAGTTTTTGGGGAACGTAACCTAAAATAACATCTTTTTTCCGATTGATTGTGCCTGAGGTAGGATTGATCAATCCTAATATTAAGCGCACCAGGGTAGTTTTTCCGGCGCCATTTGGACCAACAATTGTAGTGATTGTATTGTTGGCAATAGCAAAATTTATGTCATGCAGTAGGATTCGTGATTCTTCACCATAGTTAAGTTTATAAGCTACCGAATCAAGTGAAATTAACATTATCGAATCTTTAAAGTTGCTAGACCTATAATAGCAAGGATTGTGGCAATAATCCAAAAGCGAATTACGACAGTAGGTTCAGCCCACCCTAATTTTTCAAAATGGTGGTGAATTGGTGCCATTAAAAAAATTCTTTTTTTAGTCATTTTGTAATAACCGACCTGTACAATTACTGAAATTGCTTCCAGGACAAATAACCCACCAATAATACATAAAACCAATTCATGCTTGGTTATTAAGGCTATTGTGCCTAATGCTCCACCTGCTGCAAGTGATCCTGTGTCACCCATGAATACTTTAGCGGGTGGGGCGTTAAACCACAAAAAGCCTAACCCTGCCCCTATAAAGCTCCCCAAGAAAACGCCAATTTCGCCAACGTTGGCTACGTGATGTAATTGTAAATAATGGGCAAAAATGTGGTTACCAACCAAATAAGTGATAATTGTAAAACACATAGCGCAAATCATGACAGGTACTATTGCTAGGCCGTCTAAACCATCAGTTAAGTTGACAGCGTTTGATGAGCCAACAATTACTAAAACTGCCCAAGGGTAAAAAAACCAACCAAGATTAATAATAATATCTTTGAAAAATGGTAAGGTTAATCCGTGCGATAAAGTCGTGTCAGTATACTTGGCTGAAGCATATGCGGCAATTAATGCAAGTACTGCTTGCACTAATAGCTTTGATTTACCCGAAATACCCTGATGGGAATTTTTAGTAAGTTTTTTATAATCATCCATAGCTCCTAATAGGCCAAAACCTAGTGTTACCAATAGTACAATCCATAAAAATGGATTCAATAAATCTCCCCAAAGTAGGGTACTTACGCTAACAGCAAGTAGAATTAGGCAGCCCCCCATTGTTGGGGTGCCTTTTTTGGTAACAAGGTGAGATTCTGGGCCATCGCTACGAATTGGTTGCCCTTGTTTTTGTTTTGATTTCAACCATGAAATAATTGGTTTGCCAAGGCAGAAACTTATTATTAATGCTGTTAAAATTGCACCCATTGTGCGAAATGTGATGTATCGCATTAAGTTAAAAGTTTTAAAGTCGCCTAGGAAGTGTAGGAACAATAATTGGAGCATAATTTAACTAACTATCTGTTGTTTGTTGAAATGTTAATGATTTATAATTTCTTGATAAAAAACCACGTTGCCATTCAATGCCTGCGGCATATTCGTTTGGAATTTTTGAATTTCTATCACTTGTTATCATCGCTTCTTTTGGGAAAAAAGTTAAGATAAAATTAGCATACATTTCAAATGCAGAAAAGTTTTGTTCAGAAATGTTTTTATTGTTTAAACAATCTGTCCAGGCGCTATTGCTAAGTTTTTCTATGCGATTTTTCAAGGCCTTTAATTTTGTTTTATCGAAAAACATAATTGGACCAAAAAAGCTTAGGTTATGGTATTTTTTAAGTTTTAAAATGGAATCAACCACATGTTTACGTTCAATTGCATAGTCTTGGGTTGAAAATAGTACAGATTTATCGGACCTTAAAAACACTTGAGTTTGTAAAAGAACCGTATTGGCATGAATTATTAAGCAAAATTCAAATTGTGTGAATGAATCTACATTTAATTTAATGAATTCATGTTTTAGTTTTTGTGATAGTTCCGTTTTATTGATTGGAACTACTTCGTTTTCATTTATGAATTCAGCATTTTTTTCAAAGGCAATATCGCGCATTTTTTTAAGATCAGCGCCGACCAAATAAATTTTATTAATAGGGTGCATGACCAAGCCTTTTGCTGAGTCAATTGCATGGCTAATAGTTGCAAGATCATTTTCAGTGGCTAGAATTACAATGTCAATTTTGTTTTTACATAAGGGTACGTGGTTGTTTGAATAGAAATCTCGTTTTAAAGATAGCAAAGCATTAAATGTTTTTCTTTTGCAGTAATGCCAAGTGCCATCTTTTTCAGGTAAGGTTTCAAGGGACTTTATTATCCAATTACCAAGTAAGGCTACGGTTATTGCAAATAATAGAAAAATTAAAATACGTTTCATATGGTTACCCTGTCATGCCTTCAATAGTTAAAAAGCTATGGGTGGTTAAGCTTTTGTATTTGTTACAAAGGTAGTCTGTTGCTTTCTTTATGTTGCTAAGACCATCGCGTGGAAAAATTACATTGTAACCTAACACAAGTTCGACTTCATTTTCAAAATGTTGAGCAACAAAATTTCCATACAGTTCGTATTCTGAAAAACTGCCTTCGGGAATTTCTAGTGAGTCTAGGGCATCTTGCCACGATTTACCATGTATATTTTGTAAATGTTGCTTAAGTGCTTTTAATTTTGTTTTAGAAAAAAGCATGTGGTGGCTAGTGAAATCAAGATTATGGAATTTATTAAAACCGAGTGCAATTTTTACCATTTGCTTTCGTTTAAACCAGTAATCATGCAAAATATTTAGCACGGACTTGTCTTTTGTTACAAAAATTTGTGGCCTAATTAACAGCGTGTCGGCATCAATTATTAAGAAATGTTCGCATGTGACTACGGTGTCAGAATTTAGCTTTAGGTACTGTTGTTTTATCCAGCCTTTCCGTTGAGCATTTTTAGAAAACACTGGTAACACACCGTCTTCTAAAACAAAAACGCAATTTTTTTCAATAGCAATTTTTCGAAGAAGCGTTGATTCTGGTGCAATAAAATAAATGTTTTTGATTGGCTGTAAAATATTTGCGCGTATCGATTCAATAGTTAGTAGTAGGGTTACAGCATCTTTTTCAATTACAGGAATTACAACATCAATTGCTACGTCGCTTGTGGGTAGTTCTGTGTTGCAGAACGGGTCTGTTTTTGCCTTTAAATAAGTGTAATTGATGAAACGTAGAAAATTTTGCAATTGTGAGTCGTTATCAGGTAGATAAGTTGGGTGACATGCGTAATATATTAGTGATACAAGGCAAAAAATTATAACCACAAAAAAATTAATAAATTTTTTCATAGTTATTTGACGTTACTGTTTCTTTAAAAAGCTAATATGAATTTTTTTTGTATCAGACATGTCAAATTCTACTGTTGCTTGTTCGATTTCAGTATCTACTACATCACCATAGCCAAATTTTTGGTGAAAAACACGATCCCCAATTTTTAGGTGAAGAGCCCTGTAATCTTCAATGCTGGCTGGCTTGCTAT
Source organism: Alphaproteobacteria bacterium (assembly GCA_947499175.1). Classification (GTDB taxonomy): domain Bacteria; phylum Pseudomonadota; class Alphaproteobacteria; order Paracaedibacterales; family CAITNM01; genus CAITNM01. The sequence goes on along the minus strand of CANMNU010000012.1, from coordinate 8,628 downwards.
TATAGGCATGTTGCTTTACTTCATGATTATTGGCTTGAATGTGTTTTACATGGCGAGTTGGCAGTTCTTTTAAAAAGCGTGATGGTATGCCAACTTGCCATCCTTGGTAAGTTCTTCGTTGCAATGCGTAGGAAATCATAGCTTTAACTTTTGCGCGACTAATACCTACATAAGCTAAGCGGCGTTCTTCTTCTAGGCCTGCTGCACCATTGTCTTGCATACAACGTGGGTGAGGAAATAGATTTTCTTCCCATCCTGGTAAAAATACATAATCAAACTCAAGTCCTTTGGCGGCGTGTAGAGTCATCATGCTTAGACAATCATTGTTGGGTTGGTTGTTGTTGTCTGTAACCAAACTAACATGGTCTAAAAAGCCTGGAAGAAATTCAAAGTCTTCAATTGCTTTAACAAATTCTTTAAGATTTTCTAAGCGGCCAGCGGCATCTGGTGATTTTTCTTCAAGCCACATTCCTGTGTAACCTGATTCGTCCAGAACTGTCTTGACCACATCCGCATGGGGGGTGTTGTCAAGCATTTTTCTCCAGCTTTGCAAATCTTTAAAGAATGTTAGTAGATTTGCTTTGCCACTGCCTTTGCTATCATCCATTGCGTAAAGCAAAGCAGCTCGGGGCAGGGATATGTTTTGTTCTCGCGCTATGGCGTGCATAGCTTGCATTGCTCCTGGGCCAATGCCACGTTTGGGCACATTAATAATTCGTTCAAAGGCTAGGCCATCATCTGGTTGCACCAAAATTCGTAAATAGGCGATAGCATCTTTAATTTCTTGGCGCTCATAAAAACGTAAACCACCAATAACGCGGTATGGTGTGCCAGTTTTAATGCAGCGTTCCTCAAATTCACGGGTTTGGTAGCTTGCTCTTACCAATATTGCCATGGAGTTTAAAGGCTTACCTTGGCGTTGCATGACTTCAACTTCATCAATTACAAAGCGTGCTTCAGCTTCAGAATTCCAATTGCCTTTTACTAAAACTAGCTCGCCATCTCCTTTTTCGGTCCATAATTCTTTGCCTAAGCGGTCATGATTATGGGCGATTAGCCCAGATGCTGATCCTAAAATATGGCTGGTTGAGCGGTAGTTTTGTTCAAGGCGAATTACTTTTGCGTTTGTGTAGTCTACTTCAAATTTTAAAATATTGGCGACTTCAGCGCCACGCCAGCCGTAAATTGACTGGTCATCATCACCAACGCAACATAAGTTTTTATAACCATCAGCTAACAAACGCAGCCATAGGTACTGGGCTACGTTAGTGTCTTGATACTCATCTACTAAAACGTAGCAAAATTGCTGCTGATAATTTTTTAAAATTTCAGGAGCTTGTTGAAATAATTGCAGGGAATTAAGTAACAAATCGCCAAAATCCATAGCATTTAAAGTTTTTAAGCGTTCTTGGTATTGCTTATAAAGTTGTACATGTAAGTCTTGTTGGTTGCCAGCGCGGTCAAAGGTTTTTGCTTTGTCTTTCCATCGATTTATTATACTTGCTACCATTTTGGCTGGAACTTGTTTTTCGTCAATATTCTCAGCTTTTAAAATTTGCTTGATTAACCGTATTTGGTCGTCAGAATCAATAATTGTAAAATTTGTTGAATACCCAAGTAGTTCAGCGTAACGGCGCAAAATTCGCACCGATATAGAATGAAATGTACCAAGCCACATGCCATCAACACTATGCCCTAACAAATGCTGAATACGTTCACGCATTTCTTGAGATGCTTTATTGGTAAATGTAACGGCTAAAATGTTTAATGGGGTGCATAACTGGCGTTCAAGTATGTAAGCAAGGCGGGTAGTTAATACGCGCGTTTTTCCAGTGCCGGCCCCTGCTAAAATAAGCAAAGGGCCTTCACCGAAAACAACAGCTTCGTATTGCTTTGGATTTAAAGCATCAAGGTATGGTGGTGCTGAAGCAAAATTCACTCTAGCCTCAGCTGATTCCATTTAAACCCTCAATTCAATCCAAAATTTTGGAAACGTTTGCTGAATTTGCTTAATTGACCAGCAGTGTCCATTAGGCGATGACCAGCTCCGGTCCATGCTGGATGTGATTTAGGATCAATATCCAGTTGTAAGTTGTCACCTTCTTTACCCCAAGTACTACGGGTTTCAAAGGATGTTCCATCAGTCATAGTGACTTTGATGGTATGGTAATTTGGGTGTATATCTTTTTTCATAATAAAATGTCTTCCCTTCGCGAAAAAGAATATATATATCTATACTCAAGACGTAAAATAATGCAATGTTTTTTTGCAAAAATCAAAGGAAATTAATATGGCTATTTTAAAAAAAATAGGTTTTGTGCTACTTACAGGTGTTTCATTAATTTATGCAGACTTGGATGGTGATATAAACGACAATGAAGTCGTAATTAATTTATTGCAGGAAAAGATAGATTCTTTACAAGCAAAAGGTGATTCAGCGGATGGTTTGCAAAAAGCCATGACAGGAATGATTGAAAAGCAGAATGCACTTTTAGCCAAAAAGGCTTCGGTCGCAGTTAGTAAAGATGGTGAAATGGTTGAAGAGAAACCAGCTGTAGCCGCTTCTCCTGATAATAACCTAGAGTCTAAAATTCGCAAAATTGTACAAGAAGAATTGGCTACTCAACAAAAAAATAAGCCTATTACAAATAACGCAAATCATTCACCAACAGATGCTGAACTTAAAGCTACAAAAGATGCTGAAGCTAAAGCACCACAATTACCTGAGCAAAATTCAGAAGCTATGGCTCAGTATGAATTGGCGCTAGAACAATACAATAAAGCTGCCTATAAACAAGCCGCTGGTGGTTTTGGTAGAATTATTAAGACTTACCGAAATGATCCTATTGCAGCTAAAGCGCTGGTGCATTTGGCCTTTTGCCTTGAAAAGCAGGGTGACCTAGATAGCGCTGCTGTAGTGTGTGAGGAGGCATTAAAGAAAAAATTAGATGGTACTCATCAGGTTAATTGCCAGCTAATACGCTTACGCCAAGCAAAAGCTAAGGGGAGTGAGGCAGATATTGCAGAAATTACTAAAGCTTTAAAGGCTTTAAAATTAACAGAGGAACAACAAAAAACTTTTGATGATGTGCTTGCTAAAAAACCTGCAGCAGCCCCTAAGAAGGCCGCATAAATTTTCGTTCCGGGTGTCCCAAATACAGCTGGCGAGGTCTGCCAATTTTTTGTGCTGGGTCAGCCATCATTTCATTCCATTGCGCTACCCAGCCTACGGTTCTGGCTACAGAAAAAATTACGGTAAACATTGATGGTGGTATTTCTAGTGCAGAAAAAATAATACCAGAATAAAAATCTACATTAGGGTAGAGTTTTTTTTCAATAAAGTAAGGGTCTTCTAGAGCTATTTTTTCAAGTTCTATAGCAATTTCTAAAAGGGGATCATGGATTCCTAGTTGTTCTAGTACTTCATGGCAACTTTTTCTCATGATTCTTGCCCTGGGGTCGTAATTTTTGTATACCCTATGGCCAAATCCCATTAGACGAAATGGGTCGTTTTTATTTTTAGCTTTTTCAATAAATTCAGGAATTTTATCTTTTGTGCCTATTTGCCGTAACATAGCAAGAACTGCTTCATTTGCCCCACCATGAGCTGGCCCCCACAATGCAGCAATACCTGAAGCTATGCAGGCAAATGGGTTTGCTCGGCTCGATCCAGCTAGTCGTACGGTTGACGTAGATGCATTTTGCTCATGGTCGGCATGCAATATAAATATACGATCAATTGCCCGTGCCACAATTGGATTAACTTGGTACGATTCAGATGGTAAAGAAAACATCATTTTTAAAAAATTTTGTGCGTAGCTTAATCCGTTTTGTGGGTATGGTAACGGTCGCCCTCTGCAATAATTAAAAGCCATGGCAGCAATAGTTGGCATTTTAGCAATTAGGCGGTGTGTGGCTATTTCGCGTTGTTCTACGTCGTCTATATCTAGGCTATCATGATAAAAAGCTGATAACGCCCCAACAATACCCACCATAATTGCCATTGGGTGAGCGTCACGCCTGAAACCTTGGAAGAATGATCGTAATTGTTCATGTACCATGGTGTGACTACTTATTGACCGTTCAAATTTTTCTTTTTCGCTAACACCTGGTATTTCACCGTGAATTAGTAAATAGGCGGTATCTAAAAAGTCACAATTATCAACCAATTGTTGTACGGGGTAGCCCCTGTACAAAAGTATACCTTTGTCACCATCAATATAAGTAATTGCTGAGGCACAACTGGCTGTAGAGGTAAAACCAGGATCATAACTAAAAAGTCCTGTTTCCTGGTGAAGATTTCTAATATCAATTACTTCAGGTCCACAACTTCCTTGTAATATGGGTAACTCTATGGATTTTCCATCAATAGTTAATATGGCTTTACGTGTCATTTGTAATTACAGCTATTTACTGTTGATGAGGTCATAGTAAAGCAAAAATTTTAATAATTCATTAGCGCTATTTTAAAAATGTAATATTCTTTGTAGATATTGCTTTTGGCGCTCTTTTGCTAAATACTTTAACCAAAAAAGGAGTTGTTATGATTGGTATATTTGCAGCAAAGCGTACAGCAATAGGTTCATTTCAAGGGCAATTTAGTTCCTATTCAGCAACTGATTTAGGTGGATTTGCCATTAAGGCAGCGCATGAAGCGTCAGGTACTCAAGAAATTGACGAAGTATTCATGGGGTGTGTTTTACAAAGTGGTTTAGGGCAGGCTCCGGCAAGGCAAGCTGTTATTAAGGCTGGGCTTAAAGAAAGTGTACCAGCAAGTACCATTAATAAGGTTTGCGGCTCTGGTATGCAAGCAATTATATTTGCCTGCAATAGCTTGCGTTTAGGCAATATTAAAAGTGCTATTGCTGGTGGCATGGAAAGCATGACTAATTCACTTTATGGTTTGGAAAAGGCTAGGTCGGGGTATCGTTTTGGCCATGGCATCATAATTGATTTAATGTTGCATGATGGGCTGGAAGATGCATTCGCTCGCAATTCTACAGGTGGACGCTGTTCAATGGGTTTATTTGCAGATGATACCGCATTAACTTATTCATTCTCTCGCGAACAACAAGAAGATTTTGCTAAAAAAACTTATGAAAAAGCATTGTTTGCCCAAAATTCCGGTTTTTTTAATAATGAAATGGTGCAAATAGTTTACAAGGATAAAAAAGGTGAGTCGATTATTGACCAAGATGAGCAAATTAATAGGGTTAAACCTGGAAAATTCTCTATCCTAAAGTCAGCTTTTAGGGCCGATGGTACAGTAACCGCGGCTACCAGCTCACCTTTGGCTGATGGAGCGGCGGCTTTAGTGTTATCGCCAAACAAAGCTGGTGCCATGGCTAGAATTGCTGGTTATACATCGTTTGCGCAAGGTGCAGAAATTTTTACTACAGCCCCCATTGGTGCTATTGAAAAGTTATGTAAGCAATTAAAGTGGCCAATTACTACAGTTGATGCCTTTGAAATTAACGAAGCTTTTGCGGTAGTTCCTATGGCTGCAATTAGTACCCTTGAAATTTCTAAAGAAAAAGTCAACATGTGGGGTGGGGCTTGCGCTTTGGGTCATCCAATTGGTGCTAGCGGTGCCCGTATTGTTGTTACTTTATTAAATATAATGCTAAAAAATAACTTTAAGCGTGGTATTGCTGCTGCATGTATTGGTGGCGGAGAAGCAACGGCAATTGCGATAGAAATATAAGTGGGGGTGCCTATTTAAGTTTATTAGATTAGGCGTTTATAAAGTGAGTTTTGCTGTGTCATGTTATGTGCCGCGTTTTTATCAATAACTATGTCGCGTTTTTACTAATTTTGCTTTGCATTAATACTATTAACACGCTGCTCATGGCGTCCGCCTGATTCAAAATTGGTGGATGAAAATGTATTAATTATTTCCACTGCTTGATCAATACTTATGTAATCAGCAGCTATGCATAAGACATTAGCATTATTGTGAATACGCGCACTTTTAGCCATGGCGTTATTTAAACAAAGTGCCGCATATATGTGTTTATAACGGTTTGCGGTTATTGAAACTCCAATACCACTTCGACAAATAATTATACCAAAATCGACTTCATGATTTTGTATTTTTTCGCAAACTGCTTTAGCAAAATCAACATAGCTAGAACTTTCTTGATTGAACGCCCCTACATCAGTCCAATTGGCATTAATTTCAGCCATGATTTGTTGTTTAAGATTATATCCGCCGTGATCAGCGCCTATAGCAATACGTTTCATAGTTCTTTCAAAAATTTGCGGCTACATTCGGATTTTGTCAAAAATTAAATATTATTTCAAATAAAATTTGTTTTTTACTTTATTAGAGAAAATCAAAATACATTGGTACATAGGTGTACTCAAATGCAAAAGCTAATTGAATCGATTCAGGTTGATGAAGGATCAGAATTCATGGCTGAATTTGAAGATAGATGTGCTATTGAAATATAACATCTGTAGACCACATCGAGGTTTGAAAGGTTTAACTTTTTACATTATCGAAGGCTAATTAGTTGTCTCATTCAATATGAACTTGCAGGGTCTACGCATGAAAACCAAAAAAGAAAGAATATTTTTAAAATATAAAAATTTTTAATACTTTTTTAAGAAATTTAGCAGTATACTGTCCCCACCAAAAGGGCGGGGGTGGGATTGTGGAATAAAAAAGTTAACAAAAGTTTAATAAACATGTATTTAACACAATAAAAATTGTAAACACTTTTTTCATGTGTTGGCCCTGTATGAACTCGTACACTAATAGACAGTCTTTCTTTTTCTCTGCTAGGGTTAGCAGTCACTTATGACTATTAATTTCAACAATTTTAAGGGGATATAATGATTCAATCAAAAAGAAATCTAGTTTATATAATGGCAATGGTTTTACTTTCATTTTTAGTAATACCTAACGCAAGTGCTGTAGGTAAGGATGACCTCTTTTTTAGCACATTAGAAGAAAAAAAATTAGTTAGTTCACAAACACCGCAGGAAGATGCAAAACTACAAAAAGGTGCTCTTTCAGATCTTGGATATGTATCTAAACAAGTTTTCAGCGCTATTTCGGTAATCGAAGTTGGAACGCTAAGGATTGAGGTGCCAGAAAAAGGATTTTTCTTAAAATTTACAGGATCTCAGGAACCAGAAAAATATGCTGTCATAAGAATTAATGACTTGGCTGGCTTTTCAGATCGTGTAGCTTCAAGAGGTGAGATTGGCCTTGGGGAATCTTATGAGTATGGAATGTGGGACTCTCCAAACCTTCGTAAAGCTATGGAAATTTTAAAGCTAAATCAAGCTAAAATAGAAGAGAAAACTAAACCTTCATATTTCAACAGCCTATTATTTTCATTTTATAGGTGGGTAAACAAATCTTCAGAAAGCAATGCTCTAAAAAATATACAGTTCCATTATGATTTAGGTAATGCGTTTTATAAACTATGGCTTGACGAATCTATGACCTATAGTTGCGCATGGTTTAATGGTCAAGATCTAACCCTAGCTCAGGCCCAACAAAATAAATACAATCGAGTTTTAGGTAAGCTAGATATAAAACCAGGTGATAAAATTTTAGAAATAGGATGTGGTTGGGGAGGTTTTGCCGAAGCAGCAGCTGCTAAGGGCTACTTTGTAACTGGTATTACCCTTTCGAAAGAACAATTAGAATATGCAAAACAACGCGCTAAAGTAAATGGGTTCGCTGATAGAGTTACTTTCCGTTTGCAGGATTACCGAGATGTAACTGAACAGTACGATGCTGTGGTTTCTATAGGTATATTTTAGCATGTTGGCGCAGAGTACTGGGACATTTTTTTAAAAAAAACTTATGATTGCTTAAAGCCTGTTGGAAAATCAATGCTTCACACAATTGTTGATAATAGCCAGAAAAATTTTGAACAAGTATTAAAAAGTGGTGGATGGATGTATCTTTACATTTTTCCAGGGGCACTGCTACCAACTGTTGAAGTAGTTCAAAAAAAGGCAAAAAAAATGGACTAATAGTGCATGAATCCTTCAGTTTTGGCAAAGATTATGCACTTACTCTAGATCATTGGTTCTTTAAATTTCAAAGTAATTGGCCTGAAATTCAACTTATTAACCCCAAAATTTTTAATGAAAAATTCTTTAGACGTTGGAGTTATTACTTAAACGGAGTAGCGGGTGTTTTTGAATCAGGAGGTTTGGGTTTATATCAATTTACCCTGCAAAAACCTTCAGTTTAATAAATCTAAAACAGCCGTATGCGACAATGTATGCACGGCTGTGTGAGAGGGGGGAGTTGTGAGGCTTCCTCCCATATTCGATTCAGTATCTATAGTTTACCTTTCTTGATACGCTAAGAAAGTGTGTATTTTCACCAAAAGGATTCGACAAACCTAACTCTTTGATAGATAAAATGTCCGAGTTTAGATTACTTTCTTTAAGTAGCCCTAACTACGCATATTTGCTAAAGTCTGTTAGCAGCCGTTTTTCTTAAGAAGTGTGCAGATTTTTTTAACCTATATTATTTTAATTTTAGGGCTGTGTAGCTTAAAAGCAGAGTTACCTGGTGGTTCTTCTGTGTCAATTCATGAGTTATCACAATCAGGTATTGACTATAAAATTGAATGGCCGCTCGAGCTTACAGATGAA
>CANMNU010000011.1 GCA_947499175.1 Alphaproteobacteria bacterium | reverse complement strand
GGCAGCCCTAAAACTGTCCTGTCTGCAATTCGTTCAAAGCTAATCCTACTCTACAAAACAGCTGCTTTTTCTCAGTTCGATCCTAACGATCAAGATCTCCTCAAGCCAACTGTTTATTCTTTATAACACAGCTTAAAGATATAAGATCTCCAGCTGTGTTGACCTACAGCCAAGGAGATGCCGTGGTGGTGAATTTATGAAATACTGTCAATATTTCATGAATACTTAAATCACCATTCACTGGCAGCCGTGTACGCTACTTAAGTGGTGTATCATGGCAGCTCGCAAGAGCTCATTAATTACTAATTTAACACAGGTAGCATTTAAAACGAAAGAATAGAAAACAAAGCTGAAACGAAGGAAAGCGGTGAAAACCTAACATTATTCACACTAATTTTGCTTAAAGTAACCATCAACATAAATAAACGCAACTTTAATATTGTAATTGCAAAAAATATATTACTAAATATTGTTATTAACTAAATATTGATATCTTTTGGTGTATTCTAACACCACCCAAATTGGGGTAAGTTTTAATACCTTCCATTCCTTCTATAGAAATATTTAATTTTTTCCTATAATCTTAAACTTATGTAAAATTTAACTTAATCTGAAGGTATAAATGCATTTGTTTGGTCTGTTAATGAATATTTTAAGAATAAAGCCAGAAAACCGTGAAAAATTTTGGAAAGAAACAAAAAGTCTTACGAAATTTATTGTTGGTTTTTTAATTTTTAGCTCATTGTTTTTTAAGCCGTTTAATATTCCAACTGGCTCTATGATTCCTAATTTATTAATAGGTGATTTTTTAGTAGTTAACAAATCTGCCTATGGTTATACACGCTATAGCTTACCATTTGGTTCTGATATTAATTGGTTTGAAGGCAGGGTATTAGCTGAAGATCCTAAAATGGGTGATATCGGTGTTTTTAATAACCCTAAAGATCCTGAGCCATTTTCAATTTTAGGCATAAAACTTTGGAATTCTAGCAAAGATTACGTTAAACGCATTATTGGTTTGCCCGGTGATCGTATTCAAATGAAACGTGGCAGATTATGGATTAATGGCCAAGAATGCCCAATTCAAAGAATTGAAGATTTTCCATACCTTACCAAAGAAGGTAAAACCATAATGGTGCCACAATTCATGGAAACCTTACCTAATGGGGTTAAGCACACGTTTATCAAAAAAATTCCATTTGGTGAAGCCCCACCATTTAGGCATGATCCTGATCATAGCACTGACAACACTCCAGAATATACGGTCCCAGAAGGTCAGTTTATGATTATTGGTGATAACCGTGATGGTTCATGGGATAGCCGTTATATGGACAATACCGTTGGCTTTATTCATTTTAAACACTTAATGGGCAAGGTTTCATTTGTCTTCTTTTCAACATCTGCAAAATGGTACGAATTTTGGAAATGGCCTACAGGTATTCGCTTTGAAAGAATAATGATATTTCCAAAATGACAATGGAAAGTATCTTAGATTATAGCTTTAAAAGAAAGACCTTACTTGTTCAAGCGCTTGCTCCGCCTGTGTTACAACACCGTAAACACGGCAAAGCCTTTGAAAGACTTGAATTTTTAGGTGATAGGATTCTAGGGCTTGTCATTGCTGAAGCACTCTATAGTCACTATAATCATGATGAAGAGGGGAAACTAGCAAAACGCTTAGGTTACCTAACATCTCGGGAATTTTGCCATAAAATCGCTGAATCAATTAATTTGGCAGAATTCTTGCCAATTAATAGCACTGAACTAGTTGGCACAAGTGTTTTGGCTAATTGTATTGAAGCACTCATTGCGGCCTTATATATAGACGGTGGCATTGAGGCTTCACAAAATTTTATCCATAAATATTGGGGGAAATCCATTCAAGCGCTTGATGAAATGCCAAAAGACCCAAAAACCTTAGTGCAAGAATGGGTGCAAAAGCTTGGAATGCTTGTCCCTGAATATAAGGAAATCGGTCGTACTGGTCCTGATCATGCGCCTATTTATTTGGTTGAAATTTTGTTACAAAATGGCCTGGTGACAACAGGGCAGGGTAAAAACAAAAAATTAGCAGAACGAGACGCTGCAGAAAAACTGTGGCAAATAATTCAGAAAAAACAATAATGCAGGGGTTATCCACAAAAAAAGTGATTTTGGTTAACTCTTTATTGACTTTTTGGATCCATAGTTGAAGTATAGGGTGATGCGCAAACAGTGCTGCTAATTAGATAAAGTAATGGAGAATATATGAGCAAATCGTCTGGAGACAGCAAAAATACATTGTATTGCTCTTTTTGTGGAAAAAGTCAGCACGAGGTTCGCAAGTTAATTGCCGGCCCTACCGTATTTATTTGTGATGAATGTGTAGAACTTTGTACGGATATTATTCAAGAAGAAAGCAGTGGTCCGCGCTTAGTTACAGAAGGTGTGCCAACACCTTTGGCAATTCGAACTGTGCTAGATGATTATGTTATCGGCCAAGATCATGCAAAAAAAGTACTTGCGGTTGCTGTTCATAACCACTACAAACGTTTAAACCATGGTGGCAAAGCAAGCAACAATGGTGAAGTTGAGATTGCCAAATCAAATATCTTGCTAGTAGGGCCGACCGGAAGTGGTAAAACATTGTTGGCACAAACTTTAGCAAGAATTATTGATGTGCCATTCACAATGGCTGATGCCACTACCTTAACTGAGGCTGGGTATGTTGGTGAAGATGTTGAAAACATCATTCTAAAGCTTTTACAAGCTGCTGACTATAATGTGGAGCGTGCCCAACGCGGTATTGTCTATATTGATGAAGTTGATAAAATTTCTCGTAAATCTGATAATCCATCAATTACTCGAGATGTTTCTGGTGAAGGTGTGCAACAGGCTTTACTAAAAATTATGGAAGGTACAGTTGCATCCGTTCCTCCACAGGGCGGACGTAAGCATCCTCAGCAAGAATTTTTACAAGTTGATACAACCAACATTCTGTTTATTTGTGGCGGAGCATTCTCTGGGTTAGAAAAAATTATTGCTGGTCGCAAAAAGGGTAGTGGCATTGGTTTTGGTGTGGAAGTGAAAGGACCTAATGATCATAAAGTTGGTGAACTTCTTCGTGATTTAGAACCCGAAGATCTTTTACGTTTTGGTCTAATTCCTGAATTTATTGGCCGCTTACCTATTGTGGCAACTTTAGGAGACCTAGATGAATTAGCTTTAGTTGAAATTCTTTCTAAGCCAAAAAATGCTTTGTTAAAGCAATATGCCCGATTGTTTGAAATGGAAGATGTAAAACTTACTTTTGATGATGAAGCCTTGCATGCTGTTGCTAAAAAGGCTATTTTGCGTAGAACTGGTGCACGTGGGTTACGTTCAATTATGGAAAGTATTTTTCTAAATACCATGTATGATCTACCGTCACGCACTGAAGTCGAAGAAGTTATTATTAATAAAGAAGTGGTAGATGATAAAGCTGACCCGGTTATAGTTTTAAGGGCTGCAGAAGAACCAAAGCGTCAAGAAGGTAGTCGTTAATGTCAAAAAAAAGTACTGCATTGGCCATGAACAAGGGTAAACTGTTACCGGTATTACCTCTTAGGGATATTGTGGTATTTCCACATATGATTGTTCCGTTGTTTGTTGGACGTGAAAAATCAGTACTTGCTTTGGAAGAAATGATGAACACTAATGGAAAGAAGCTTGTCTTAGTCACTCAAAAAAATCCAGTTGACGATAATCCTGAACCTCGGGATTTGTACTCAATTGGTACAATTGGCACACTACTGCAGCTAATTAAATTACCTGATGGCACTGTTAAAGTTTTAGTTGAAGGTTTACAACGAGTTAGGCTTAATCAGTTTGTAGAAGGATCTGATTTTTTACAAGCGTATAGTTCTGTTATCTATGAAGAACCAGGGCTTGAAGAAGAGCTAGAAGCATTGACACGAGCTGTTATTTCTCAGTTTGAACAATATGTAAAACTTAACCGAAAAATACCCCCAGAAGTGCTGGTAACGATTGGTCAAATTACTGATCCCGCTAAGCTTGCAGATACAGTAGCATCGTACTTTAGTTTAAAAATTGCTGATAAACAAATTTTATTGGAAACCTCCAATATTTCAAGTCGTCTAGAAAAAGTGCTGGGTTACATTGAGAGTGAAAGTGCAGTTTTACAAGTTGAAAAGAAAATTCGCACTCGCGTTAAAAAACAAATGGAAAAAACCCAGCGCGAATATTACCTTAATGAACAATTAAAAGCGATCAACCGAGAGCTTGGCGAAGGTGAAGAAGGCAAAGACGAAATTGCCGAACTAGAAGATAAAATAAGAAAGTTAAAGCTTTCTAAAGAAGCTTTTGAAAAGGCTATTTCTGAAATTCGTAAACTTAAAGCAATGAATCCAGCCTCTGCTGAATCAACTGTGCTACGTAATTATTTAGAATGGCTATTGAATTTGCCATGGAAACAGCGCAGTCGAACCAGGAATGATTTAAATGCTGCTGAGGCAATTTTAGATAAAGACCATTATGGCCTTAATAAAGTTAAAGAGCGTATTTTGGAACACTTAGCAGTGCAAGCCAGAGTAGGTAAAGTGCGTGGGCAAATTTTGTGTTTAGTTGGCCCTCCAGGAGTTGGTAAAACAAGTTTAGGTAAATCAATTGCTAAAGCTACTGGCAGAAATTTTGTTCGTATTTCCCTTGGTGGCGTACGTGACGAGTCTGAAATCCGTGGACACCGTAGAACTTATATTGGATCAATGCCTGGAAAAATTATCCAGGGCATGAAAAAAGCAAAATCATCCAATCCTTTATTTTTATTAGATGAAATAGATAAATTAGGCAGTGATTGGCGTGGTGATCCTGCATCAGCATTATTAGAGGTGCTTGATCCTGAACAAAACTCAACATTTAATGATCACTATCTTGAAGTTGATTATGATCTTTCTGATGTAATGTTTGTAACAACAGCTAACACGTTGAAAATGCCACAACCATTACTTGATCGTATGGAAATTATTAGGATTCCAGGCTATACAGAAGATGAAAAGCTAGTAATTTGCCGTAAACATTTGCTACCTAAGCAAATTGTCGAACATGGCCTAAAGGCAAATGAATTTGAAATTAGTGATGACGCAATAGTAGGCTTAATTAGAACCTATACCCAAGAGGCTGGTGTGCGTAGCCTTGAACGTGAAATTGCTAATTTATGTCGTAAATCAGTACGCGAAATAATGAGTGATAAGAATAAACAAATCAAAATTACTCCGCAAAATTTAGGTAAATATGCTGGTATTCCTCGTTTTCGCTACGGACAAGCTGAAGAATCTGACGCTGTTGGCGTTGTAACAGGATTGGCTTGGACTGAAGTTGGAGGAGTATTGCTAAACATTGAGGCTGTGGTTCTTCCTGGTAAGGGTAAAACTATGATTACCGGCAAGCTTGGTGATGTTATGCAAGAATCAATCCAAGCAGCATTTAGTTATGTTAGATCAAAATCTCTTCAATTTGGCTTAAAACCAAGCTTATTTGAAAAAAAAGATATTCACATTCACGTACCTGAAGGGGCAATTCCTAAAGATGGTCCATCTGCTGGTATTACCATGTGCACAGCGATTGTCTCAGCTCTTACTGGAATTCCTGTGCGTAAAGATGTTGCTATGACCGGTGAGGTTACCCTACGTGGTAACGTGTTGACTATCGGTGGTTTAAAAGAAAAGCTTTTGGCAGCGCATCGTGGTGGTATTAAAACAGTAGTTATTCCATATGATAACGAAAAAGACCTAGCTGACATCCCTGAAAACGTTACTAGTGGTTTAAAAATAATTCCGGTTAAACATGTCGATGATGTTTTGCGTTTAGCACTTTCTTATTTACCAGAAGCAATTGAATTTTGTGAAGATAATGTCACCACTGAACTTTCTGCAGCAGCTAAAGTTAATTTAGCAAGTTCTACAGTGCAATAGGCTAGTTGAGCTCCGCTTTTTAACAGAGCTCAAAGTTTAATGTTACTTTAATTTTTTTTCATCAGAATTAATCTTTTGAACCCACCTGTTTCGTTGTTCATTTTCAGCAATCGATTCTGCAATACATAAAGCACTTTTAAAATAAACCATAGCTACCGATTTAATTGATTCTTTCCTTGATGATTCCCCTTCATTACAAAATGCCCAATAATAGCTTTGCGCAGCAGAAACTGATAAATCTACACGCGAATCATTATCTTCAGCTTCACGTGCACCCAAAGCATATAATATTCCGCTATTTAAAAAAGCCGTAGCAGATAAACTATTGGGTTGAGGGGATATTTCCAAAGATCTAAGATTAGAACCAAGTCGAATATAGCACCCAGCCATTTCCTCATTACTTTGATCACCTGCAGTAAAACCTGAAATTAAAAGTAGTTCAGGGCTTACATAATCCCCAATACTTTTAGAAATTTTAGATTTTACTTCTTGATGATAACTTGCTTTTAATTGTTCTACCATATTTGGTTGAAGAAGGGAGAACCCTGTGCGCATTTTTGGAAGATCTTGACCACTTATACCATTTGTACCATCAGAGTTGGAACTAGCCATAGTTTCTTGGCTGAACGCCACTAAGATGGCCATAACTACTAATCCGTACATGATAACCTCACATAAAAGTAGATGACCCAGTTACAATGTAACTTGATAGTTGTTAATAAATAGTAAAATTTTGAAAAATAATTACTTTTTTTAAGGATATTGAAATATAAATTTCTGCATTTTTATGCAAAAAGAAAACATATTGATAGACCAATATGTTCCTTTATCCGTATTAAGAAAATGTTTAATAAATAGTGTACATTCCTTATAGGCCTTACTGTACCTTGGTTTCAAGATACTCAGTTAAACTGCGGTGTATAAGCTTTTTGCAAAAAATAAAATACCTCACAATCTAATGCCAGTGGGGCCTATAAGAATTTTGCAATAACCTCATCAAGGCTCAAATCTTGGCGTTCTCCAGTACGTCTATTTTTGACTTCTACAGTACCGTTAGTAAGTGTTTTACTGCCCACAATTACTTGCCATGGAAGTCCTATCAAATCCATGTCAGAAAATTTAATACCAGCCCGTTCACTGCGATCATCATATAAAACACTCACGCCAGAATTACTAAATTTTTCATGTAATTGGTTACTAACAGTTTGGGTTTGCGCATCATTTTTTGCATCAATTAGCCCAATACGAAATGGCGCAACTTGTTCTGGCCAAATAATTCCGTGTTCATCATGGCTTGATTCAATAATTGCCCCAACCAATCTTGAAACACCAATACCATATGACCCCATTTCTGGATAAATTGGTTTTCCATCAGCTCCTGTAACCTTAAGGTTCATGGATCTAGAATACTTGGTGCCAAAATAAAATATGTGTCCAACTTCAATGCCACGCCTAGAAATTAACTGATCTGGACCAATTGGACAGGTAGCTGGGTCATGTTTTTCATCACTTACCGCATAAAATTTGGCAAGTTTTTCCATTGAATAATCATCTTCCGTTATGGTTTCAAAAATCTTGTCATAATAAATGGCGCTTTCACCAGTATCAGCTACTACATGAAATTCATGACTAAGGTCACCTCCAATAGCACCACTATCAGCACGCATTGGCACAGCTTTGATTCCCAAGCGTGCAAAAGTTCGCAAGTATGCATTATACATTTTTTCGTATGATGTACGGGCACTTGCAGCATCAATATCAAAGGAATAAGCATCTTTCATATAAAACTCACGTCCGCGCATAATTCCAAAACGTGGACGAATTTCATCACGGAATTTCCAATGAATCTGGTATAGGCATAAAGGAAGCTGACGGTAACTATTAACGTACTGGCGAACAACATCAGTGACTACTTCTTCGTGGGTTGGACCATATAGCATTTCACGGTCGTGACGATCCTTAATACGAAGCATTTCTTTGCCATAATCTTCGTAACGACCACTTTCTTGCCAAAGATGTGCTGGCTGAATAGTTGGCATAGTTATTCGGTGACAGCCAATACGGTCTTGTTCTTCGGCAACAATTTGGTCAATACGTTTCAGTACCAATTCCCCAAGCGGTAACCATGTGTAAATTCCTCCGGCAGTTTGATTAATCATGCCGGCACGCAGCATTAAGCGGTGTGATGCTATTTGAGCTTCACTTGGTGTTTCTTTTAAAGTTGGTAGGAAATATTGACTTAAACGCATAAAATTCTCCTTTATTCAACTAAATCTAAGTCATTTTTTAACTAGTTGTCGAGCTGGAATTAACGTCTTTTTAAGCAAATATAGCGAATAGTTAAACTGAGCAAAATTTTATTTAGCTTTATATGCGGTCAATATTAGTTTTTGGACTACTTGTTACAAATACAGTTTTTGGTGTTCCAATCACTGGTCCAGAACTTATTAACCCAAGTGCAGATGAAATTAGTCACTGCGTACCTGAAACCATGCAAGAAGCAATTCATACAGGAATTAATAATTTACCAAATGTGGCTAAAGTTACAGCTCAACTTTACAAGGCTTTGAATGGTAACTTTTCAAAAAACTGTAAGATGTTAGCCAAATATCTAGAAGAATTGGATTCTGAAGAATTATTATCTTATAAGAATATTGCCCCAAAATTTAGCAAAGCTGATCGTCATGCCATTATGGCAATTTTGAATGATTCTGATACCGGACTTGATAATTATTTGCATATTTTAAATAACCTTGACTTGCATTTGGTTGGGTATGTTAGCGGATTGCATGGTATGCTTAACCATGGTGGTAAACTAACTGTGATTGACCTTATTCATATTATTGATCTTATTCAGCGTGGTGCCCTTGAATTACAAGAATTTTTCCAAATGCTATCATATCTTACTTTGGCATATAGCGAAATTAAGGGATATTCAGCAATTTTAGATGGAATGCACCACCAACTATCATTTAAAATTATTTATATGGTTAATACCCTGTGCACCCTAACTGAAGATCTCAGAGTATCTTACTTAAGTTTGCTTGACAAAGGAGAATGCAGCGATGAACAAATCTCCCACGCCCTAGGTTTGAACATGAAAAAAGTTCAAGCCATTGCTGATGAATAATTAATACCTTAAAGTGTATTTTTATTGAAAATTATGCTAAAATGTTTTAAAATTGATGTATTATAATCTTAAAATAGAATTTATTTGTATGCAGTCTGGTTTTCATAAATATCTTTATATGCTTGGTGCTATAATCTTCATCAATTTTTCTCATGGAACAGATTTGTCTGATGAGCTTGAAAGAAAATCCAATATTGTTTTAGCTCAGACGCTTAGTGAAGAATGGTTTAAATTTGAAACAAAGTCTTTTGAAGAATTTAAAAAGGTATCTAAAACTTTTGTTGATTCTGAGCTATCCAGAACTGATCTTGATGCAGAATATAAGAATAAATTTAAAATTTCAGCTGAAAATCTCACTAAAAGAAGAGAGCTAGCAAATTTATTTGTTAAAAATAATAATAAACAGCTAGCTAAATGGATATCAAACAATCAAATCGAAACGGCTTTTACACAGAATTTTCTATCTATGCTGCAGTTTCTTAAGGAAAGAAATGCCAATTACAACAATAATCCAAAAGGGTTTATGCCCCATGAAGAGTCAGAGTTCATGAAGAGTCATTTTGCAGGAGATAAATCTGAAGCTTCGATTATCTTTAACAATCATCAGCGTTTAACTGGTAAAAGGCGTTTTGAAACAGTATTAGAAATATCTAGACTACTCTTTAACAGTTTAGAAACTACAAAAAAAATGCACTTAACGGAATATATTGTCTGTTTTCCAGAGCTAGCCAATTACTTTATTCAGCCATACACACTAATTTCAGATCATATTATTAAAGGTACTCAGTCAATTGAGCTTATAAAAAAGTTAAACATGCCAGACAAAATAGATAGCCATAACTTAAGTGAAGGTGCTCATGAATTTTGGCAAATAAGAGAGAATTGTCGCGTTGATGGACCATTTGAATCCTTTGAAAACATTCAACAAGAAGCACTTATATTTATGCTTAAACTGGGACATAAGCTAGTAATGGTTCTTCCAGAAAAAGATAAAACTTCACAGCTAGTAACATCTGAAATACCTGGTCAGGTTATTATAGAAATGCCTCAGTCTTTAATTTTTCCAGAAGAAGATCAAGGTTTACAGCCATTACTATCGGAAATACTAGAAGTTGTTACTTCAAAGATGCTTTATCCTTTCAGTCATCAACCAAAAAAGGACTTGTTTGCGCAGCATGCACAAAAACAAAAAATCATACTAAAAAATAATGATGATGATGACCAAAAGAAACAAACCAATAGTTTTAAAACTCTTGTCGAAAAAAAAGCTCAAAAGCATATTTCAAATGCACAAGGTAACACTCAGCAAGAATATGAAAAAATTATTAATGCAATTACCGCTTGGGCTCATTCTGGCCTTAAACCTACCAATGGGAAACTAACTGCTGAAGAGGGGGCAAATTGGGAATTTGAAGTACTACATAAAAATAAAAATCAGAAAAAATATGGATCCTATGCAGTTAAAAGCAGGCAAAGTGGAAATATGTCTTGGTTTGAAAGGGTTTATTTTGATATTGAGAATGGTCAGGTAATTATTAAACATATAGGACACATCTAAGGATATCTTAGCCCTTTAAAGTTTCTTGTAATTACCAAAAACTAAAAATAATAGACATTGCCTTAGTATTGTACTGATAATAAACTGGTTTGGTAGAGTTTTAAATAATTAATTATGTTGCTAAAGACTAAGCTAATTACCATTTTGACTGTGTTCAACCTTTTGGCAAGTGCTGGTATAGGTTGGTGGGTATACAATAAAAATAATCATGTTTTAAACGTGAATGATCTAGAATGCTTACTGGAAGATTTGGCACATAGTAACCCACAGTTTTTGGTTTCATTGTTGAATAATTCAGCAAATAATAATGAAAAAAATGACACTCAAATATTAGAAAAAGTAATTTTTAAAAAGCGATTAGAGCTTTTAAAATCAGGTTTTTCTATTAAAAAGCAACATACTGACCCACAAAAAACTTTAGTAATTTTCAGTGATCTAACCTGTCCACATTGTATAACTTTTTTAAAAAATGTTGATGCAGCATTACTTAATCTTAATTGTGCAGTTATTATTATCCCAATTTCAATGCTTGGTGAAAAAGCCACATATCAAGCAAAACTAATTACTGCAGCATCACTACAGGACTCAAAGAAAGCGTTTAAATTAGCACTTTTGTATAAACCCTTGGAAGATGATGAGAATAACATGCTAGGTGAAGCTGGAAAATTAGGATTAGATCTTATTAAACTTTCCCAAGAAATTGAGTCTAAGCCAGTAACTGATTCTGTTATTCAACAAACTAAAATAGCTGAAGATTCATTCTTGCCTGGCGTGCCTAGTATATTTTTGATAACATCCGATCAGGCTTACTTTCTACCACCCGTTGAAGCAAAAGATCTACCTAACTTAATTGAAAACCCAGCCAGGGAAGAGTTAAGTAATGCTATCACAAATTAACTACTTGCAAAGTTCAGCTGATGTTAATTGTAAAATTGCTGTACGTAGTGGTTTGCCAAAAATTCAGGCCGAAAGTGTGGTTTTAATTTTACACGGCGCTACTTTGCCAAGTATTATTTTTGATTTAGCCGTGTTTGAAGGTCACAGCATGTTGTCATATATAGCAGAAAACGGTATAGCTGCTTATTCACTTGATTATCGTGGCTATGGCTTATCTTCAAAACCTATAGAAATGGATAGTCCCCCTGTAGCTGGAAACCTACTAATAACTCATATTGATGCTGTTGTTGATGTTCATGATGTTTTAAAGTTCATCAATGAACAACACCCTGGTAAACCTATAGTTTTTTGTGGATTTTCCTGGGGTAGTACTATTGCTGGCTATATTGCATCTACTACAAATTTGGCTAAAAAATTAATTTTGCTGGGTCCAGTGTACAGCTACAAAAATCCACAATGGCTTGAACTGGCTAATCCAAATGATAATACTAATTTAAACCCTGCTATTAAAAATTATCGAATTGCCTTGCGTGAACGTTGGTGCGGTTTATGGGATAGAGAACTTGCTAGTAACCAAATCTTTTGGCGTGACCCCAAAGTTTTAGAAGAATTACTAAATCATGTAGAAAAATCTGATAGTAATTGGGCTAACCTTACCGGTAAAATAAGTTGTATCCGTATACCAACCGGTGTTTTGGCTGATGCCCTGCGAGTATACAATCAAAATCCTATTTATGATGCGTCAAAAATAACCTGTCCAACATTGGTTTTGCGTGGTGATCATGACTCAGCAAGCTTAGCGGCAGATGTATCAGGCATAATCAACACACTAACTTGCCATAAACAGCTTATTAACGTTGATAATGCAACCCACTATGGCATTTTAGAACGCGGGGCAGGGCGTTTTTTCAAAGCTATAATTGACTTTATCAACCACTGATTTAGCTACCATTTATTAATATATCGTTAATGCACACCTAAAAAATATCATTTATTTTTTAAGTGGCTGCATTTTGTTGCATTTGTGAATCATTTTAAAGTTAATTTTCACAAATTCAATTAAAATACGATAAAACAGACAATATACAATTTGCTTTAATATTTTTTTAACTACCTTAACTGCAAACTAGGATCATGAAATTAATATTGGTCTTAAAAAATGAAAGCGTTACATCTACTTTTTCTTGGTTTATTAACTAGTCAATCTTACGCAGCCGATACAACAACTGATACTTATTTTGCTACACGGCTTGCTGGAATTCCAGGTGTTCCTGGGTTCCAGGATGGTGGACTCGTAAGAACAAATCCACCACTTGATAATCGATCAATGGTTGATGGTCCTTCCATGGCTTTGGGAATTTCCCCTGGTAGGTTTATTTTTACTGATACAGACAATAATGCCGTCCGTGAATGGTATAACGGAACAGTTACAACTCCAAATCTTTCTGTAGGACTAGATCACCTCAATCTAAATAGTGCATCAGAAGATGGCTCAGATAACCAGGAAATATTTGATATGCCATCAGGGATAGCTAAAATTTTTGATAGGTTTCTTGTTGCTAACACCAATAAAAATTGTATTGAGGTGTTAAGGCCTACTCATGATGGCTATTTTGTTGAAACATTAAAAAAAGCTAATGGCTGCCCATATTCTTTTGAAAAACCAGTAGGACTTTGTTTTGACGACGATGATGGCTCACTTTATGTTGTTGAAAGTGCTGGTGCACGTATCAGCAAAGTTAATATGTTCACTAAAACTCGGGAAGTAATTGCTGGCGCTGGCGCACATGAAGCCGGATATTATGATGATCATCCTCATCATAGACATCGTGATGATAGACATCTTATTAATCTTGATAACTTAGATGTTGATGATAGAGATCAAGATGATAGCCAAGATGGGTATGATAGCGATCAAGATAGCGTTTATTCTGAAGCTAGTGAGACAGTTCATCGTGATGGCCCTGGCCATAGAGCATGTTTTCACGGTCCGTTACATATTACAAAAGTTAAAGGAGCAGAAGGTACAACTTTTTATTTAACTGATGACGTAAATAATGCGATACGTACAATAAAAAAAGAAGCAGATGGGGAGTACACAGTTGGCACGCTTGCCCTTACAGGTGAGGCAATTATTAATCCAAATGGTATAACATCTCGTGATGGTAAACTTTATGTTACTACTGACAATAAGGTAGTAGAAATTGATACTGCAACAAATATAGCTACTAAAATTTACGGAACTGGACAATTAGGAGTAGGGGATGGTGAACTACAAAATCCTAGAGGGGTTGCTGTAGTGGATGTTGGTAATGGTGAAATTGATCTTATTGTATTGGATCAATCAAGAATACAAAAACTTCAAAAACAAGTACCTAATGTTGATCCAAATGATCCAGTACCAGGAAGAGGCGGTACAACAGCCGGTGGTAGAAGCGCTGCTGCAGGCTCTGCTGCAGAAAGTGCTGATTCGGGAGATGATGTTGGTGAGCAAAACTTTAGGTTCGGATTAAGCCCAGAACAGGTTAAGTTAACTATGCGACAAAGAATAAACTTTGGATCAGAAAACAATGGTAACGACGTTTATGCAAAAGCTTTAAGTGCCTTAGAAAAAACTGTAGATTCTACACAAGCTGTTAAACAAATTGGCAAAGGAATGACTTTTTGGATATCTGGTTTATATACGCAAGGTCAAACTGATGCTATGTTAGGTAACCCAGCAATGACAGACAAACACGGTGGTATAATTGCTGGTACTCACTATAAAGACGCAGCAACCCAGCAAATTATTGGTGTAGCACTTGACGTTGGAATTGGTAATTCTATTTCAAAAATTGATAAAGATCTTAAATCAGATAATCGCAGTGCGCAGCTTACAGTTTACTACAATAAAACATTTAACAAAAATTGGAAATTCAATGTGCATACAAGCTTTATGCGCTCTATGGATCGACACCAAAGACCGTTTGTAGATAATAATGGTAATAAACTTATCGCTATTTCAAATGGAATAACTCACGAATATGCAACTACTGTAGAGTTAAGTTACAAACATGAGTTTAGCAAGGATAATTACCTTAAACCATTTGTGGCCAGTAGCTATACCCTTACTAAACAATTTGGGTATCAAGAAAAAAATGCTGATATTTACAATAGATCTTTTGGCGATGCTAGCATGAATCAAATTGGGGTACAGTTTGGTCTGAAATCAAGCATTGGTTTCAAGATAAGCGATACTAAGAATTTTGTCATAATGCCAAAAATATCTTATACTAACTTTGTAAAAATGGGTATGATGACCCAAACAAGCATTAATATAAGTAGCGGTCAAGCGTCTGTTGGAAAAGCAGGTACACCAGGTAGGCACCTGTTTAGCGGTACCCTTGGTATTGGTATTGCTGATTATGAAGCAAATACAACAACTAGGTTAGCTTATACTGGAAATATCCAAGCAAAAAGAAAAAGCCATGAAGTCATGCTTGACTGGGGTATGAAGTTTTAAAAATAAAAGGTGATGGCGTGATTTCATGTCCTCAAAAATGCTGTTAAGTTATTTTGTATTAAGTTTTCATAAATTTTTTGCAAAATTTCTATGTCAGCAACATTAGCGTGTTCATCCACATGGTGGGCAGTTTTATTACACAAACCAAGCTCAACCACTGGGCAAATTTTTTGAATAAAACGCGCATCAGATGTACCACCAGATGTTGAACAGTTAGGCAAAATGCCAGTAACAGAACTCACTGCTTGGGAAACCATAAGAGCCCAATCAGCCGAACTGCTAATGAATGGCTCAGCTGATGGCAATGGAGTAATTAAAAAGCAAATTGATTGATACTTTTCATGAACCTTTTGCATAGCTAATTGAACACGTTCCGTTAATGACTCAAAACTGTGCAGTGTATTAAAACGAATATTAATAGCAGCATACGCCTCACCTGAAATTACATTATATACCTTATTAGGCATACTAAGTTTTACTACTTCTAAATTACTTGGTTGAAAATCAGGAGTACCATCATCAAGTGTAGTTTTTAGTTCATAAAGTAATTCAATGAGCGGAGTGGCAGCATTATCTGCAAGTTGTGGATACGCTACATGGCCTTGTTTACCGTAAACGCTAATATCAAAACTAATACTACCACGCCGACCATTCTTAATTGTATCACCAACCTCAGTCACAGCTGTTGGTTCACCAACAAGTGCGTAAGTTGGTACGTTGTTCGTTTCCTGCAGCCAAGGAATCACTTTTATAACACCATTTTTAGCAGGCCCCTCTTCATCTGACGTTAGTAAAACACTAATAGATCCATTTATCTCAACTTTAGTTAAAGCAGCTAAAAATGCAGCTATTGAACCTTTCATATCTACTGTGCCACGGCCATATAGAAAACCATCATCCACAATTCCAGCAAATGGCGGATACTTCCAACCACTACCTGTGGGCACCACATCAACATGACCAACGTACATCAAATGTGGCGAATTCAGTCCTTTTCTGGCAAATAAATTATCAACATCGCTAAACGGTAAACGTGTAACCTCAAACCCAAGATTGCTCAGGTAATCTTGGATAAAATCTAGGCATTCGGAACCTTTTGGAGTAATTGTGTCAAATTGTATAAGTTTTTGAGCCAGCTCAATTACATTCACAGTTTTAATCCCTAAGCAATTCATTAATCCCTGTTTTTGATCTGGTCTTAGCATCAACCGTTTTAACAATCACAGCGCAATCAAGGTTTACCCCACCGGTAGACGGCATACTTCCAGGAACAACCACAGCATAAGCTGGAACACGGCCATAGAAAACTTCGCCAGTTTGGCGATCAACAATTTTAGTTGAAGCCCCAATAAACACCCCCATGCTAATTACGGCACCTTGCTCAACAATTACCCCTTCAGCAATTTCAGATCTAGCTCCAATAAAACAATTATCTTCAATAATTACAGGAGCCGCTTGAACTGGCTCCAACACTCCGCCAATACCAGTTCCACCTGAAATATGACAATTTTTTCCAATTTGTGCGCAAGAACCAATTGTTGCCCAAGTATCAACCATTGTTCCTTCATCAACGTATGCTCCAATATTTACAAAACTTGGCATTAGCACTACATTTTTGGCAATAAACGCCCCTTTGCGCACAATAGATCCTGGAACACTGCGGAAACTTGCATTGCTAAATTCTTCGTTTGTCCAATTACTACTTTTCAAAAGAACCTTATCATAAAATGATGCTGGGTAACCCGTTTGAATAATGTTATTATTTAATCGAAAAGATAACAATACAGCTTTTTTCACCCAAGCGTTAACTTTCCATCCATTTTCTTCTTTTTCT
The DNA here is from genome assembly GCA_947499175.1 of Alphaproteobacteria bacterium. Taxonomy (GTDB): domain Bacteria; phylum Pseudomonadota; class Alphaproteobacteria; order Paracaedibacterales; family CAITNM01; genus CAITNM01. The sequence continues at coordinate 1,100 of CANMNU010000011.1, read as the reverse complement.
GCAACACGTAACGTACCACGATCAAGCTGGTCAATAGTTTGTGTCACAGCATTTTTAAGATCACCTGTAACTTCTAAAGTTGCTAAATTTTCCCAAGCAGTTTCAATAATTTTTTGCATAACTTAAATCCTTATATCATCAACAATTAACGTTAGCTGTTGGCGTCCTTGCCATTCATCAGCCTTTACTGTACCAGCAACTTCTATAGGTCCCTTATAATTAATCACCTCACGAAGTGGCGACTCAACGCTACGAAATGCCATGGCCTTAATACGCTTGCCAGTTTCATCTTGTAATTGCAACCTAATATGTTGTTCACCAAGCACATCAACAAAATTGCAAGTCAAATGTTTAAAGGCAAAAGTTGGGGTAGGGTGACCATTTCCATAGGGTTCAAGCTGCTGGACATGTTGCATAAAAGTTTTACTTAATCCATCAATTGTTAAATATCCATCAATGTGTAGCCATAATTGTCGGTTTTGCATATATGGAGCTGCTGAATTATCAAGAAAATCATAAAATTGTTCATAACAATTTTCAGCAATCGTAAAACCTGCAGCCATTGCGTGGCCACCACCTTTTGTTAATAAGCCTTTGTGCACAGCTTGGTGCATTAAAACTCCCATATCAATTCCAGAGACTGATCTCCCTGAACCTTTTAGTTCATTTTCCCAATCTGTTACTACCAAGGCTGGCTTGTGATAACGATTATTTAATCTACTTGCAACAATGCCTACCACACCCGGGTGCCATCCCTTGCCTTTAACCATAATGATTGCGCGAGAATCTAATTTTTGTACCTCTACCTGTGCTTGCGCTTCTTCCAATACCTGGCGTTCAATCTCTTGGCGCTGCAAGTTAAATTCATTAAGTTTTATAGCAATTTCTTTAGCTTCTAGGTGGTCTTGAGTGAACAATAAGTTTGAACCTAAATCAGCCTGGCCAACCCTGCCTCCAGCATTAATTCGTGGTCCAAGTGCAAAACCAAAATGATATGACGACTTAATCCCACCTTTAAGTTCCGCAACATCAGCCAAAGTGGCCAAGCCCAAATTGTAACGTTTTTGGGCAATTTTCAAACCTTGAGTTACTAAAGCCCG
>CANMNU010000010.1 GCA_947499175.1 Alphaproteobacteria bacterium | reverse complement strand
TATGAAAAATACATGACCGGCGTTTTGAGGGAGTAAAAAAATTGAATCTTTTTTAAATTAGGTGTTGACGATCAAGACGGTATCTCCACCTATAAATACCCAGTGTACAATTTTTTAGCAATTAAGCTTTGACTATTTTACATATAGCTAACACTAGAACAAACGATTTACATTAACTACTTAACATAAGGAAAAATTAATATGAAAAATTTATTAAATACTCAGCTGGTAATTTGTGCATTAATTTGGGGAACTTTATTCGCAGCAGAGAAAAATACTGAGGATAATTTAGGAGAAACACCATTAAAAACAACCTTGTTTCAAATAGATTTTGACAACACAGGTAATCCTAATGAACCAGTTACTAATGCAAAGCTAACTGCTTTTAGTTCCGCAATAGAAAACTCATTTAATAAATTTGTGCTTACTAACCAGAAACTAGCATGGTCACAAATAGTGTCATCCATAGAATTGCTTGAATCACAGATACAGTCGTTAGAGTTACAAACAGGGGGATCTCTAATGTCGTTAAAGGAGCAATTAGATTCAAAATTGAAAGTCTTGGAGTGCAAAATAAAAGCTGTTAACGATCTCGCATCCCATATGGTTGAGCATTTAAATCAAGCTTCAAAAATTAAGACGGTAATGGTACAATAAATGACTCAATAAAACAATCTATTTTTGAGTTAAAAATTAAGAAGAAATGATAGGCGATTTTTTAGTCAAGGGATAAAGCTAAGCGTTCCTTGACGAAAAAGAGCCTATATTTATGATCTTTAACCTCAAAACAAGAGCTGCAGGAATCTCCCCATAATTTTGCCACAATTACGTACTCTGGTTAACTATATTTTTATCGTAAGTTACCTGATTTCAATAACGTGTAAACTAAAAACCTACAAAGGTCGATATATGGCAAAATTATGTGGCGCTTCCATCACTGCACCACGCATCTGCATCATTTTTTCCAAGTCGCGATAACTCAGGAAAAATCTACATTTTATGTAGACAAACATTATTATCAATTCTGGTGATGAATAAAAGCACTTAAAATTTTGGCAGCAATTCTTTGTAAATTTTTAACAGCATCGATTCCTCTTTCTGCTTCAAAAATCTAACAGATTTTTTGCATCTTCAACAGATGCGACAAAACCATGGAATAACGCTAGTTTTAATCTAAAAATTTAGTATAACATTGAAAATAATATTTTAAGATGATATTTTTAAATTGAAGTACAACTAAATTTCTAACAACTGTCATATATGATTAAATTTAATCAGCCGCAAATAATTATTGAAGGCATTAGCTTGAATGTAGGTATCGCCCATGGACAAGCTTATATGTATGACCCAGAGAATGTTGAAGATAAATTTTTAACTACAACACAAAAAGAGAAAATTTTTTTTGAATCGGTTGAAAAAGCAATTAATATATGTGTAGTTAATCAACAAGCTTTACAAAAACAAAATCTAGAACTGATTCTTGTACAAAAAGCTTTGCTTCAAGATTCTACTTGGCAAAAACGAGTTATTGCTAAGATTTATTTAGGTGCAAGTATTATTGACGCATTGACTCAAGTTTTAGATGATTTAAACATTGCCTTCGGTGGAGATAGCTTTTGGCAAGCTCGTTTTCAAGAGGTTAAAGGAATCACCCAGCTGGTACGTCAATGCTTAACTGAAAAAGAAATTAGCTTTGACAAAATAAAGCCGACGGTGTTGTGTGCTAAAACGATATCTCCTGTTGAAATGATGCAATTTGACCAGGCAAATTTAGTAGGTTTGGTTGTTGAAGATAATAGTTTTTTATCGCATGGGATGATTATTGCGCGATCACGAAAAATTCCAGTTGTGGGCGGGGTCGTAGAGCTTAAAAAATTTATAAATAATGATGATCAATTATTAATAGATGGAGATCTTGGCCGTCTTTATGTACGCCCACAGATGGCAGTAATTGCTAATTATGACAGCAATAAAAAATCCTTGGTTACAAACCTTAGCGCTAAATCTTTTGATACAACCAATAAGATTTCCGTAATTTCACGAGATGGCATTGCGGTTAATTTATTAATTAATGCAAATATTAGTGATGATTTAGACTGCCTTAAACGTTCGACGATTAAAGGGGTTGGTCTGTATCGCACAGAGATTGCATTCATGATGGATGAGCTTTGGCCAGATGTGGAAACACAAACTAAGCTTTACACGCAAGTTATGAATCAGGCACAAGAAAAATTTGTAATTTTTCGGACTTTAGATGTTGGTGGTGACAAGACTTTTCAATCAATTCATAAAAGTTTTAAAGAAACTCAAAATGGTTGGCAAAATTCAAGATTTACTATGCAGCGACCATCGCTAATACGTTTGCAGCTTCGTGCTTTGATTCGTGCTAAGACCTATTGTGATTATCCTAATGTACCATTACAGGTAATGTTTCCAATGGTAACTGAGGCACAGGAAATGATCTTTTTAAGACATTTAGTACAGAAAGAGTTAGACCGAGAAAAAGGCTTGGGGCACAAAATACCAAATGTAGTTAAAGTTGGCGCGATGATTGAAGTGCCATCTATTATTTTTCAACTTAACAAATTTTTAGATTTAGTAGATTTTGTTTCGATAGGTAGCAATGATTTATTTCAGTTTTTCTTTGCGATTGATCGAGCTGATGCTGTAATGTCGAGCCGTTACGACATGCTCTCACGTTCATTTATGCAAATGCTAAAAACCATTGTTGATCAATCAAAATCAAAAGGGATACCTGTAAGTTTGTGTGGTGAAATAGCAAGCCGGCCACTTGAAGCAATGGCACTGCTTGGTATTGGCTTGCGTGATTTTTCAATAAATCCAAGTTCAATTGAATTTATGGAAAATATGATACAAAGTCTTGATATTTGGTCAGTACAAGACTGCATGAATGACTGTTTGAGCGACAGTCCTTCAGCTAATAAAGCGGCGCATTTAAGTATTAGGCAGCGGGTGCTAGAACTGGCCCAGGTTCAGCAGACTCAACTTTTTTAACCAGCTTTTCCTTAACTAAATTATTTTTAGCAACTGGTGTCTCGTTGGTAATGGCGATACGCGCTACGGACATAATTTTGTTGAGCAAACGAATTGCTTGTCTTGAAAATTCTTTTTGCTCTAGGTTTGCTTTGATTTCTTTTTTACTAGGCATGGTTTCTTTTTCAGGATTTTTAACTGTACACACCATGAAAAAATTCACATCAGGACCATTTTGAATTGGTCCAGTTGATTGGTTGGCACCAACTTTATCAAGAATAACTTGCAATGGCTCAGGAAAGCTAGCCATTGGTTGTTCTGGAGAAATTTCAGTATGGCCATGGGCGTCATTACCAATTTTTTTAAATTCGTTACAGTTTTTTGCATTTTTAAGATGTTGCGTAATATTTTCTAAAATCATAATATTTTCTTGGGTCATGTCTTCTGGCAATCTTATACTAAGGCTTGCTACAGAAATTTTTCGACTGCGAAATGAGCCTTGGCCAGCTAGTTTTTTGTCAATCAACTTAATAATTCGATAGCTATTTTGCACTTCAATAGGCTTCGTTACTTCACCGGCAGGTAATTTTTGTATGACATTAGCTACCTCTTCATCCATCTGCTTTAGATTTTTCCAGCCAGCATACCCACTTTGAGCACCAAATTGTGTTGCAACCATGAGGAAGTTGGTCATTGGCTTGCTAACCTGTCGATACAAACTATCAGCGTCTTGTTTCGTTTTAGCTGGATTTTTACTATCAATTGGAAGAATAATTTCAATTAATTCGTATTGATCTGAATCAAAAGCACGTTGTAATTTACCATATTCTTTTTCTATATCACTATCGGTTATAGTAACTTGCTTTCCGTACATAGCTCGAATAAAACGTGCCCAAAGCACTTGAGCGCGCATACGATCTTTTAGGGTTTCAATTTTTATACCCATTTCTTTAAATTTATTAGTCAATTGATCAACTGTCATGTTGTTATCATGAGCTAAGTTTTCTAAAGAATTTTTAACATCAGCATCTGAAATACTTATTCCAGCTTCAATTGCTGAAGTGGCTTGAAGCTTTTCAACAATCAAATTTTGTAAAACTGAATGACGCATTGAATCTTTTGATTCTTTTGTTTTTGGCATATTGAGTGTTGCTATTGCAAAATCAAGGCGACAATCAAGCTCACGATCAGTTATTACGTATTGATTAACAACAGCTGCAATGTGCGCTTTGTCAGCACTTGCTTTTGGAGCTTGTGAATATAACGATAAATTTAACACGGAAATTAAAATTAGAAATACGAACATGTCTAGGAAAAGCCAAAAAATAATTGTACTAATGTATATATGTTTATCACGTCTACGTACATTTTAAAACGGCTTTGCACGTCAATTGGAGTTTTGGCTACAATTTTGGTGGTATTGTTGTGGTTAACTCAATCGTTAAAATTTATTGAGGTGATAGTTCATCACAATGTTTCACTGCATGGTTACCTTTCATTAATTGTTTTTTTGCTCCCTGATTTATTTGTAAAAGTGGCTCCGGTTTGTACTTTAATTGGTAGTATTCTTGCTTTTAGCAAGATAACACTTGATAACGAACTTCAGGTAATGCAGGCCCTGGGAAAAAGTCCTTGGCAAATTCTAAAGCCAGGAGTGATTTTAGCCTCAAGTTTAACTGTTGGTCTGATACTATTGAATGTGTTTATTATACCAAATTCTTTTAGGGCTTTTCGCCAACAAGAATTTCAACTGCGCAATCAATTTTCTTCTTCAATAGTTAGAGATGGTTCATTTAACGTTGTTAGAGGATTAACTATTTTTGTAGAAAAACGTAAGTCTTCCAGGGAATTTGAAGGCATATTTATTAATGACACTGGAGAGCACGGGAAAAAATCAAAAAAACCTTACATATTACTCGCCAAAGAAGGAATTTTAAAAAAAATCCAAGATCAGTATGTTTTGGTACTTTATGATGGGGTTCGGCAAGAGAAAGATAAAAACAATACGATACAATCGTTTGAGTTTGCTGAGCTTGTATATAACCTTAGCGAAATCACAACAATTGTTAATTCTCGCAGTATGAAGCCATATGAAAAAGATTTGAGAGAGCTTTTTAGTACCTCAAATGAAGAATCTGACAATCCAAAATTACAAAATCGCTTGGCAGCAGAAGGACACCAGCGCATTTTATTGCCATTTTTATGCTTATTAAATATTTTACTAGTGGCATTGGTTATGGTAGTCAACCGTCCATCAAGAAGAATGCGACGTCGCAGAATGCTGTATCTAATATTAACTGGAATTTTATTTCAATGGATTGTGCTAAATTTATTGCAACTGCAGTTAAAATTTAGTTTTGCAATTCCTTTGGCTTATGTATCAGTAATGGTGCTTATAGCAGCTGGTGTAGCTGTTTTGTGTAAGGGGTCGGCACACCACAAAATACAAAGATTGTTTGAGCGATGTGGTATTTAATTTCAACAATTAATCGTTACGTAAGCCGAACTTTTTTGTTTTGGTTTGGGGTAATATTTGTAACTGTAGCTTTGGTAATTAGCCTATTTGAAATGATTGAGCTTACAAGACGTACAATGCAGCATGACGTGCCATTGCCGGTATTATTGCAAATGGCATTTTTAAAATTACCCAAAATTCTTGATGACTTATTGCCCTCAATAACTTTTTTTGCAGCTTTAGGCTGCTTTTTACGACTATCTCAATCACAAAATGTTGTAGTTATGCAGAGCTTTGGCGTTTCACGATTACAATTTTTAAGTGGCATATCATTTGTAGTTGTATTTTTGGGAATTGTAAATATTTTGGTGCTTAACCCGGTAAAAGCAGCACTTTGTGGGCGAATGGTTGTTTTAGAGGAAAAGCTTTTTCACAAAAAAGCCTATAGCGTTGCATTTAACGACACAGGTTTATGGCTTCGTGAAAATTTTGAAAATTCACAAAGTATTATTCATGCTAAACAATTCAATATTTTAAAAAAACAATTTAGCAATGTAATGATTTTTCAATTTAGCAAAGCTGGAAAATTTTTACGCCGAGTAGATGCAGAAGTTGCTGAATTAAATGATGAATCCTGGCAAATGCACAATGTGAACATTATTTGCAATAATGTGCAGGAAAATTTAAAAGACCATGTTGAGCCAACAACTGTAACTATGGAACAAATTCAGCAATCAACGGCTCCTCCAGACACAATTTCATTTTTACAAATGCCAGAATTTATTAAAATGTTAGAAAATTCAGGGCTAGATGCCAGCGCCTATGCAATGTTGTGGCATCAGCAAATTGCCAAAATTGGCATGATGGTTGGGTTCGTGTTGTTAGCAGCGAGCTTTTGTTTGCTTTCAACACGCAGCAGATCATTTAGTTTAATTATTGGTATTAGTATAATTTTTGCATTTTTAATGCATTTTTTTGAGCACATAGTACACGCATATGGTGTAGCACATAAGATTCCTTTATTAGTGGCGGCGTGGATTCCGCCATTAATTACCTTTGCCAGCGGCTATTGGCTTACTGTTTTACTAGATGATCGCTAGGGTTTAATAGTTGTAATTCATTGGAAATTTTTTGAAAAAATAAATCTGCTAGCAGTAGTATATGAATGCGGCAAAGTTTGCCCAAATCTTAAACCCTGCTAGGATACGTTTAACAATACTGATAAATTCAATATTTTATTTGATGCTAATTGAGACATCTTCATTAATGGCGCGCATTTTGCGACTTTTATCCCGTGATTCTGTTGCAAGATCATTACAGTACGTGGTTATGATCTTAGCGTTATGTTCGTGTATTGCTACAATGTTTGTAATGCAACATAGCTCAGGTGCATTAAAAGCCACAACAATTTTGCCATACCTTTACCTTAATTTAGCATTACTTGTTTTGATGGCAATTTTTATTATTCGCCGGGTAATACTTTTGTGGTTAGAGCGCAAGCGCGGTATTCGTGGCACAAAGCTACACCTTCATTTAGTAATGGTATTAGTTGTAACTGGCTTGTTACCAGCTGTTGGTATTTCAGTATTTTCAACTTTTTTCTTTAATTCATCGTTGAAAGCATTATTTACGGAACCATTTAAAACAACAATAAATGCTGCTACCGAAATTGCTGAAAATTACATTAAAGAAAGTCAGAAAACCATTCGTATTGATGGCTTGGGTATGGTTATGCAGTTGCGACCAATTACCGCCATGCTTACCCAAAACAATGATGATTTTAATCAAGCTATAACGCAACTTTCAGAACAACGCGGTTTGAGTGAAGCTTTGGTTATTGATGGTCAGCTAAATATTATTGCCAGGTCATACTTTACATTTGCTTTAGCATTGGCTGCTGAAAGTATTAGTACGGCAGATTTTGCAAGGGTGCGAGAAGAAGGTTTTGCACTGTTTACCTATAAGGACAAAGTACGTGCGCTTATTCAGCTTGATCCAGTTAGTGATACTTACTTGTTCATTGGTAAAATGGTTTCAGAGGAAGTAACCAAAGCAATGGACAAGGCCCAAGGGGCAGTTACAGCATATTCTTTGCTTGAATTACAACAAGGTGAAATTCAACTAACCTTTTTGGCATTTTTTGCTATTTTAGTTTTAGTGCTAATTTTAGCTTCAGTTTGGATGGGGCTATCAATGGCGAACACTTTGTTTACCCCTATTTCTAAGTTAATTGAGGCGTCTCACCGTGTTAGTCAGGGTGACTTAAATATTTGTATCACTAACAAAACGCTTAACAATGAAATGGACAATTTGATTTGGGCATTTAATAACATGACGCAGCGCTTAAAAAAACAAAAAGAAGAAATTGCTTTTAACCAGCGCAAAGCTGCATGGGCGGATATTGCCCGTAAGATTGCCCATGAAATTAAAAATCCTTTAACTCCGATTCAACTTTCGGCGGAACGTTTACGTAGAAAATATTTAAAACAAATTACTGAAGACAAAACTACTTTTGAAAATTGCATAGATACAATTATTCGCCAAGTGAACCAAATAGGTAACCTTGTTAATGAATTTTCATCTTTTGCACGTATGCCAGATCCTAAAATGCAAAAAGAAGATTTGGTAAAATTATGTAAACAATCAATGGAATTGTTAATTCAGGCTTACCCACAGATTACCTTTGAATTTAATAGCTGTGATCATTTTATCTGGGAGTGTGACAGCCAACAAATTAGCCAAGTTTTAACAAATCTCTTGCAAAATTCTGTAAATGCTGTACAAGAAAATAGGGTTGCAAAACCATTGATTTCACTTAGATTGTTGCTAGATGATAAACAATTTCATATGATCATTGAAGATAATGGCCCTGGTTTTGAAAAACACAATCGTGAGCGCTTAATTGAGCCATATTACACGACGCGTGAAAAAGGTACGGGATTAGGATTATCGATTGTTTCTAAAATAACAATGGATCACAATGGGCATATAGAATTTAGAGACAGTGATAGCCTTGGCGGGGCAAAGGTCATTTTAAGTTTAGTTCACGGAAAAAAGGAATAGTATGGCGTTTGATATTTTAGTTGTAGACGATGAAAAAGACATACGCGAGCTGATCAGTGGCATTTTAAACGATGAAGGTTATAACTGCCGCGTTGCAGCGGATGGTGTGCAAGCTTTAGGAGAAATGAAAAAGCGTCAACCTAATTTAGTGATTCTTGATGTTTGGTTAGGTGATGGCGAACGCGATGGCTTGAAAATACTTGAAATTATTAAGCGTGATCACCCTTATGTGCCAACGGTTATGATTAGTGGCCATAGCACTATTGAAACGGCAGTAGCAGCTATTAAAAAGGGAGCCTATGACTTTATAGAAAAGCCATTTAAAGCTGAGCGTATGTTGGTTGTGGTTGAAAGAGCTATTGAATCATCATCACTGCGTCGCGAAAATGATGAATTGCGTCAAAGGGCTGGTGGTTCAGGGCTGATTGGTAAAAGTATGGCCATTGAGCAGATTCGTAATTTGATTTCTGAAATGGCTGAAAGTAATAGCCGTGCATTTATTACTGGACAAATTGGTGCTGGTAAAGAAACAGTGGCACGTGAAATTCATAGATTATCAAAACGCACTAACCTACCATTTACTGTTTTCCATTGTGGTAGCGTGCACCCAACTTTAATAGAAGCTGAACTTTTTGGTACAGAAATCCAAGGGCAAAATTCCAGTGAGCCACGAAAAATTGGTTTGGTTGAAAAAACCCATGGTGGCACCATGTATTTTGAAGAAATGCAACTTTTACCACTGCCAGTTCAAGGGAAAATTGTTAGACTTTTACAAGATGGTACGTTTTTTCGTTTAGGAGCAAAAGAACCGATTAAGATTGATATACGCTATTTTGCTAGTACTTCAGAAAATTTAAATGAATTGGTACAAAATGGTAATTTGCGTGAAGACTTGTATTATCGTTTTACTGCTAACCATATTCGATTACCTTCTTTAAAAGAACGTGCCAGCGATATTCCGTTATTAGTTAATTACCTAATGGAAAATATTGCAAGAAGTCGTAGTTCTATGCCACGAAAAATTGCAGATTCAGCGCTTACAATTTTGCAAACATATAGCTGGCCAGGAAACATTAACCAACTTAAAAATGTAGTAGAATGGCTATTGATTATGGCTGGCGGAAATCCATCTAGCCCAATTGTTCCTGAAATGCTACCACCAGAAATTCAAAATGATGCTCCATTGGGTAATTCTTGGCAGCAAAAATCAGCAGAAATTATTATTTTGCCATTACGCGAAGCTAGGGAAACTTTTGAACGTGAATATTTAATTGCTCAAATTCAAAGATTTGATGGTAATATTTCCCAAACTGCTAGATTCATTGGGATGGAACGTTCTGCTTTGCATCGTAAACTGCGCGCCCTTGGGGTTTGCGATTATCGTGAGTGATATTTTGTGAAAGTGATTATTCTTGGGGCTGGTCAGGTTGGTTTTAGTATTGCCCGTTATTTAGTGCAAGAACGAAATCATATTACGATTGTTGACCATTCACCGGCAATTTTAGATGCAATTTCAGACAAATTAGATATTCAGCCAGTACTTGGATTTGCTTCGCATCCGGATGTTCTTGAAAGAGCAGGTGCTAGTGAGACTGACTTATTAATTGCTGTTACTTCTTATGATGAAGTTAATATGATTGCTTGTGAAGTTGCACAAGGTTTATTCAATATACCTTTAAAGATAGCTAGGGTGCGCCATCAAAATTATTTGAACTCAGACTGGAGCGAAATGCTAGCATCACAACGTTTGGCAATTGATGTAATAATTTCACCTGAGGTTGAAGTTGCACAAGTTATTGGTCGAAATTTAAGAACATCTGGTGCATTTGACGTTATATCATTAATCGATGATTCCTTAAAATTAGTTGGTGTTAGGTGCTTGGCTCATTCGGGAATCGTTAATACACCGATTAAGCATGTAAATTCGTTATACCCAACGCTTGATTTGGCTGTTGCCATAATTGTTCGGGATGAAAATATTATTTTCCCAAATTCACGTGATCACCTTTTGGCTGATGATGAGGTCTATGTCTTAGTTCAGCGCGAACAAATTAATGACGTGATGCATGCATTTGGGTATACACCAACTGAAAGTCGCGAAATTCTTATTGTGGGTGGAGGTAACATTGGCTTAAATCTTGCGGTTGGTATGGAAAAAGAACACCGTAATTTACACGCACGTATTATTGAAAAAGACCCTAAACGTTGTGAAAAAATTGCAAAATTTTTAAAGCGTACTGAAATTTTACAGGGTGACGCCCTTGATTATGATTTATTGCAAGAAGCCAATATTGAAAATTGTGAAACTGTGCTTGCTGTAAGTAACGATGATAAAGTGAATATTTTAGCTTCTTTGATTAGTAAACGCCATGGTGCTAAGCGTTCAGTTGCCCTGCTTAACAATATGCAATATGCACCTATGGTTACTTCGCTGGGGGTTGATGCGGTAATTAGTCCAAAAGCTTTGACCGTTTCTACCATTTTAAAACATGTGCGCGAGGGCAATTTGCAAAGCCTTCACCCAATTGTTGAGGGTAATGTGGTAGTTATTGAAGCTAGAGCCAGGGAAACCAGTCATATTATTGGTTTAGGTATTGAGGATATAACGATTACATCAGAAATTATTGTGCTAGCTTTGGTACGCAGTGACAGTTTGCATTTTTTGCCAACTCGCTTAAATATAAGCGCTAACGATAAGCTAATTATCGCAACGAGAAAAGAATCTGTTCATAAAGTTGAAAAATTATTTTCTATTCGTCCATATTACTTATAAATTTAAGGTTATCATGAAATTTTTGTTGATTATTATTACGCTTATTTGCAGCTCTGTTTTTGCTAATCAGATTAATCAAAAAGACCTAAAAACAATAGAAGATTTTTTAAGTGCGATGACTACGCTTGAGTCTGAAATGTCCATGGATATTACTAGTGGTACGAATATTTTAGAAAAGTATACTGGAAAAATTTGGCTTGATCGTAAAAATAAATTATTACGCATTAATTACGGTAAAAGCTTTATGATTGCAAAAGATGGTTATTTAACTATTTGCCAAGAAAATGAAAAACCCCAAGAAATTTCCACTGAAGATACGCCAGCAGGCTTATTACTTAGGCCATTGATTGATTTTAATAGTGCTGGAATTGAGGTCAAATCATTATCTGAAATAGAAGGACTTTGGGTTTTAAATATTGTGTATGAAAGTCCAGTTGGCATGGTGCCAGTTACTATGTACTTCAAACCAAAGCCAGTTATGCTTTTAATGGGTTGGACTATTCAAAACCCTAATGGTTCAATTACGAATGTGCATTTGCACCTTGATTCCACACACATGTCGATTAAAATTCCATATAGTATTTTTAGTAATTAAAATTACTCAACTAATGAATAGCTGATGTGTCTGCAGTACGCTTTGGTTTTGGAGCTAACCAAATGGCAATAGCGGCAAATGCAAATGTGTAGGATGTCACCATAAAAATATGGTTAGTTGCTAACATCACCGCTTGCGACTGCAACATTTGATTAAGTAAATACAATGCTGTTTCCTGCCCTGCTTGGCTAATATCCCCAAGCATTAAAGCAACTTTTTCAGGAAATGCTATTTTATCAACCAAGTCATTTCTTAAAATATTTGTTTTGTCCTCCCAAGCTGTGGTTACAACAGATGTTGCAATAGCACCTGCTAAAGTTCTTAAAAAACTCAACAGTCCTGCAGCAGAAGCAGTTTCTTCCAAGTTAACACTAGCAAGAGCTAAGGCTGTTAATGGTACAAAGAAAAATGGCACGCCAAGACCTTGAAACAACAAAGGAATGGCTATTTGTAATTGCGTCATATCTGTTGAGCCAAATGAACGGTAAAAAGTTACCAATCCAAGCCAGCCAACACCACAAAAAACTAACAAGCGCTGGTCATATTTTGTTGAAAATTTCGCAGCAATAGGTGCAGCGCAAACAGCAAAAATACCTAAGGCGGCAGTTGCAAACCCTGACCAAGTTGCCGTATATTCCATGTAATTTTGTAACCATAAAGGGGTTAAGACAATAGAGCAGTTAAATGCAGCAAAAGCTAAGCTAATAGTTAAAACACTTGCCGCGTATCCTCTGTGACGAAACACCCTAATATCAACTATGGGATTAACATGAGTAAGCTCCCATATCATAAAACATACAAAACCTATAACTGCTGTAATTAGCAGTACCCATATTGTGGTTGATTCAAACCAATCGTAATTCTTGCCTTCATCTAACATAATTTGCAAAGCTGAAACCCAAACAATGAGCAATGCAAGTCCAATAAAATCTACCTTATTTCTTATTATGGCTGTTTCGAAACGACTCAATAATTTCAATAACACAACACCACAAACAATTGCCAAAGGAATATTAATAAAAAAGATATATCCCCAACCCCAGTTGTCACAAATATAACCACCAACAACAGGTCCCATCACTGGTGCTATAAGAGTGGTCATAGCCCATAACGCCAAAGCCGTACTTCTTTTTTCTTTTGGAAAAATTTGCATTAATAATGTTTGTGATAAAGGCATTAATGGACCTCCCATTAAACCCTGCAGAATCCTTCCTACGACCAACATTCCAAGGCTGTCAGCAAATCCACAAAGCGCTGAAAATAACCCAAACATCATTATGCATGTAGTAAAAACCCTTAATATGCCAAATCTACTTGCAAGCCACCCAGTTAATGGAACGCAAATTGCTTCAGCTACTGCGTAAGAAGTTATAACGTAAGTACCTTCTGTAACCGAAATTGCAAGGCCACCTGCAATATGAGAGACTGAAACATTAGCAATAGTCATATCGAGCACAACTACAAAGTTCGCAAGCGATAATAATAGGGCGGCAAAAATTAAGCTTGCGCCTGTTAAAGGAGCTGGTAAGCTTATTTTTTCCTTGATTTTATTCATTTTTGATAGGAAGAAACATCAACATCAACTTGCATTGATAAGCCAACCCTTAATGGATGATCTGCAAGCTCTTTGGGGTCAAGCTCAATGCGAACTGGAAGACGTTGCACAACTTTAATCCAGTTACCAGTTGCGTTTTGCGCTGGAATTACGGCAAATGCTGATCCTGTACCACCGGAAATACCAACAATTTTGCCATGATAAACCACAGAATTACCGTAAAAATCAGAAGTAAGCTCAACAAGTTGACCTATTTTAATTTTTCTTAGCTGGACCTCTTTAAAATTAGCATCAACGTGCAAACTCAACAGTGGTACCACTGACATTAGGTTTGTACCTGATTGAATACGCTGACCCAATTGTACTTGACGTTTTGCAATCACTCCATCAACGGGCGAGCGAATGATAGTGCGATCAAGGTCAACTTGTGCTTGTGCAAAGGCAACACTTGCTGCATCAAATATTGCTTGTGATGATTTAAAGGCATTCTTTGAATTAGTCACTTCTTCAGCAGAAACAGAGCCTGACTTTGCAAGAACTGATCGCCTATCACTATCCATTTTGGCACTATCAAGATCAGCTTGTGCTTTATCAAGGTCGGCTTTTGCTCGTGCAAGAACAAAACGAGCGTCAGAATCATCAATATTGACTAACACATCACCTGTTCTAACTATGTCAGTGTCCTTACAGTGAATCGTTTTTATAATTCCACCTGTTGCTGCAGTAACCTGAGCAACTTCTGCTCCAACATATGCATTATCGGTGGTTACATGGTTATAGCTAATAAAAAAATAATAAGTAACAAACAAAAACGAAGTCACAAAAACGATTAACCCAAATATTAAAAATAAACTTTTGCGTTTGTTTGCAAGAGAGTCAGTTTTTAAATGCTTTAATACATTCATCATGATATTTTTTCCTTAACTATTGGCTTAAAGCCTCCACCCAATGCTTTTGCAAGGGCAACATCCAAAATAAATGCACGTGCTTTTATTTGTGCCATTGCACGTCGACTTGCGATCAAGCTATCCTCTACACGCAAAACTTCAAGGTATGTTGAAAGTCCGCCCTCATATCGATTTTTAGAAATTTGATAAGCCCTTTCAGCTGCACGTAAAGAAGCAGTTGTTTTTTTTATGCGAAGATCTAACGCCCTATGGCTTGTAATAGCATCTGCTACCTCTCTTAATGCTTGGATAATTGCAGATTCATAATTGGCAAGGCTGCTATCGTAATTTGCACGTGCACCACGATATTGACCTTCTAAAAGGCCTCCATCAAAAATTGGTAAATGAATAGCTGGGCCAAATGCTCCAATTAATGAGGTACTTTTCATGAACGTATCTAAACCTAAGGATTGCTGCCCAATATAACCGGTAAGATTAATGTTTGGATAAAATCCAGATTTCGCTACGTTAATACGGCTGGCAGCTGCCTCCAAAGTTAATTGAGCTGCCATAATATCAGGCCTACGACTGATCAAATCAGCAGGAATAACCGTTGGAACGCCTATAAAATTAATACCGTCTAGACTTGGCCTAGTAATCTTTAAAGCACGCCCTGGTGTAGCTCCAATAAGTGCAGCAAGGCTATTATGTGTTAATTCTATAGTTTCTTCTATGGCAGCTAAATCAGCCTCTGCCGCTGCGTGGTTTGATTTTGCTTGCTCGACACTGCTTTCATTTTCAAGGCCATTTTTAAAACGTTTTTCAAATAATTTATGGGTTTGTGCACGAACAGAAACCGTTTCTTTTACAACATCTAACTCTGCATAGTATTGAGCAAGATTAGCGTAAGCTGCAGCTATTGAAGTACTAAGAATAATTTTGGCTTGTTCTAACATTAATTTTTCTGCTTCTATATCTGACGAAGCAGCTACTAAATTATCACTATTTTTGTCCCAAAAATCTAATTCGTAATCAAAATTTACCGTGGCTTTCCCTGTGTTTCTGAAGCCCTTGGGCACAAATGCGGGCGGAACACCGTTATTATAGCTTTGGCGATATTTACTTACACCACCATCCGCTGTAATTGACGGATATAAAGAAGCACCGGCCATATTTGCTTGTGCATTTGCTTTTTGAATACGCGCCACAGCATTATCAATGCTCGGTGATTGCGATAGCCCCTCCTCAATTAATTGGTTTAATTGCGGGTCATTGTAAAATTTCCACCACTCTTGTTTGGGATATAAGTATTGACTGGAAGATTGACTTTTATAAGCAATAAGATCTTCTCGAGGCAACGCTTCTGGACCCAAATCGGGTACGGTGCAATTTGATAGTAAAAGCAATAGGCTTGCTAATTTATTTTTAAAACTTATGTTAAATGATATGATTTTTTCCATTTTAATAAATGTATTTATGTTAAATCTTATACATTATTCATGGTAATTTGCAAAATGCTAATATGTAAGGCCAATAGACTTTAAAAAAATTTACAAATGTTCGAGTGTAAGTAGATTTAAGAATTATGAGTTACGGAACGCCATGATATTATTAATTCTGGCGTCCCCAACGGGATTCGAACCCGTGTTCCCGCCTTGAAAGGGCGACGTCCTAGGCCTCTAGACGATGGGGACATTGAAAAAACTATAAATCTAAATCTATTTCTAGTCAAGAAAAATGCCATAAATTTTTTATTAATATTTGTGATGATATAATCATATTTAGTTCGGTAAGATCTATGTCGGTATATTTTTGCAAAAATGTAAATCTATTACAAGTTACAAACAAGGCGTAAACGCTGAGGATTGCGCGTTAAAATATTTGCAAAATTTAGGCATGATCTGTCTTGAGAAACGTTTTAAAACTCCTTACGGTGAAATTGATTTATTAATGCAAGATGACCAAGCAATTGTTGCTGTGGAAGTTAAATATAGAAAATCTTTAACTCAAGCTGCGTATAGTATTAGGCCAAAGCAGCAGTTAAGAATTCAGCAAACTCTTGAGTTTTGGATTAGTCAACACAAAAATTATAGCATAAGCCCCCCTTTCCAACGCTTCGATGTTGTTTTAGTATGTCCAGCAGAAATCATAAATTATTATAAAAATGCCTGGATATCAGAAGTTACCAACTAACTACCTTGTTTTAGCGTCAGTTTTATGTCTGAGTGGGTGTGTTGCTCCTTTGGTTATTGGTGGTGCAGCAGCTGCTGGTATGATAGCTACTCGTGAAAAAGGTTTAGGTGGAACGGTTAATGATTCTGCAATTTGTTCAAAAGTAAAATCTAATCTTTATAACTTTAATGCAGATTTGCACGCTAAAGTTTCAGTAAGTGTGCAGAATGAAGAAGTTTTATTAACGGGAGTTGTGCAAGACCCAACATGGTCAAGTGAAGCAGAGCGACTAGCTAAAAGTGTTAATGGCGTAAAAAATGTTATTAATAATATTGAAACTACTGGAGAAGAATCGCTTGGTTCAATGAGCCAAGATGGCTGGATTACTACCCGTATAAAATCAAGCTTATTATTTGAAAATGACATTTATTCACTGAACTACACTGTAGAAACTAGTAATGGAATTGTTTACCTAACAGGCGTTGGTCAAAATGAAAATGAAATAAATCGGGTGGTAGAAATTGCTCGTAATGTTTCTGGTGTTAAGAAAGTTGTTAATCTTGTGAAAATTAAAGGACAAGATGGTGCTCCAATAGAAAAATCAGAAACTTCTTCTGATGCGGCAGCTCCGGCTCAA
The DNA here is from genome assembly GCA_947499175.1 of Alphaproteobacteria bacterium. Classification (GTDB taxonomy): domain Bacteria; phylum Pseudomonadota; class Alphaproteobacteria; order Paracaedibacterales; family CAITNM01; genus CAITNM01. The sequence continues at coordinate 2,304 of CANMNU010000010.1, read as the reverse complement.
GCAGCAATTGAAGATCATGGCTAATGATTAAAGTCTAATGCTGATTAAGATCTAACACTTGTAGGCCATTTATTTCGGTAAGTTCTTCAAGGTTATGGTGGCTAAACACAATTGTTTTTTGTGAATTAATTTTCGCGTTTAACCATGTATATGCCATGTTCCTGCTAGAGGAATCTAAATGCGCAAATGGCTCGTCTAATAAAATTATTGGCTTTACAGTTTGCAAAATCAACCATAAAGCTACTAAACGCTGTTGACCTGCTGATAATTCTTGATATTGCATGTTTAAAAAGTGTGGCCATAGAAATGTTACATTTTTTGCTAAAAAGTATGGCAGTTGTTGTCGCAATAAAATTTGTGGCTTTAATCCATTCTTGGTACCTAAAAAGGCAATATCACCATCAACTGTAATCTTTCCTCGTTTAGGTAATAATTCATTTAATAGTAACTTTAAAAAAGTAGTTTTACCGCTTCCATTGCTACCAGTAACAACTATTGCCTTATTTTTTTCGCTAATAATTTCAATTGGAAATATTTTTGAGAGAGAAATAAATGGATGTACTAAATTAGAAACTTGTATTGACATTTGCGATCCCGTATTAATATAGCTAAAATGCAAACAGATATTATGTAAAAGCCATTATGACGACCCTAGCACATAGCGCAATCACTAAATCTATAGCTACAGCAGAAAATAAGTTATTTTTTAAGCAGTGGTTAAAGTCCCCCTTACAATTAGGTACTTTTGCGCCTATTTCAATGAAACTTGCTAATTTGACGGCTCATCAATTAATTATTAATTCAGATACAACAATAGTTGAAATTGGTGCTGGAACTGGTAGGCTTACTCGTGCTCTTTTGGCAAAAGGAGCAAATATTGAAAAATTAGCAATGGTTGAACTTGCCCCCAAGATGTGTCTTTTTTTAAAAGATTCCTTGCAGCAACTGTATGCTCCAAACACTGAGTTGAAAATAATCACTGGCGATGCCTGTAATTTGGGAAAAATTATTCCGCATCATTGGCTTGGCAAGGTAGACTATGTTGTTTCTGCGATTCCACTTTTAAATTTAAGCGAAGAGATACGTAAGAAAATAATCCAAGCGGCACTTGATGTGTTGAACCCTGTAACTGGTTCGATTGTTCATGTTAGTTATAGCCCTGTTTCCCCTATTAAGTTTATGGAATGTGAGATTCTGCAAAAGCGTGCTGCTTCAATATGGGGCAATGTCCCCCCAGGATTTGTTTGGCGTTTTATCCCTAAACGTTATTTACATGATCTAAGTGCATGATGCGCCATAAGGAAAATGTTATATTTTTTAAAAGCCTGTTAAAGTCGCCGCTAAAAACTGGGGCTTTTTTTCCAAGCTCAAAAAATTTAGCTACGGCAATTGCAAGTTTTGTCGATATTCCCGCGGAAGATGAATATATAGTTGAACTTGGTGCAGGTACAGGCAGGTTAACATCAGCAATTCTAGCCAGGGGTATACCAGAATCACAGCTTATCATTTTAGAAATGCAGCCGTCTTTAGTTAAGTTTTTAAAGAAAAATTTTCCAAAAATTAATGTAATTGAAGGTAATGCTGCTGACTTAGCTAAATTACTGCCACCACAAACTATAGGTAAAATAACCACTGTAGTTTCAGGTATACCGATGGTTAATTTACGTTTTCAAGATCAACAAGACATTGTTAAGTCTTGCAAAAGTGTTATGAAGCTAGATGGTGCTTTGTTGCAATTTACCTACAGGCCCGGATCTCCATTGCCATCTAATAAGCTTGGCTTAGGGCAGCGTTACTTAGGTCACGTGCTTATGAATATGCCGCCTGCTGCAATATGGGAATACAAAAATGTGCAGCATATAGTAACTTACTCATTAAAGGACCATTTCCAGTTTAAACGAGCAAAACGATGATAGATTGGAGGGCCATTTTTTTTATTATTGGCGCAATGTTAATAGGCGTTTCTTGTATTATGGTGATCCCTATTAGTTATGAATTTTTGAATGGTAAAAACGGTATGTGGCAACAATTTTTATTGCCATTTTTTATAACTGGTGGGACCGGGGCATTATTAGCTCTCACTAATTATCAGAAAACTCAAATCAAGCTAGGCATTCGTGAAGCATTTTTATTAACGTTTCTTTCATGGGTTATATGTAGTTTTTTTAGCGGATTGCCTATGTATTGGTTATACCCTGAATGCACTCTAATTAATGCTTTATTTGAATCTGTCTCCTCGCTAACCACTACTGGATTTTCTACAATTGGCAATTTAGAAATGCTGCCCAAGGGCATTATTTTATG
>CANMNU010000009.1 GCA_947499175.1 Alphaproteobacteria bacterium | reverse complement strand
CAAACCTGCCATTAAATTCAACAATCTAATCCAGAATTAGGGTTATTAGCGTTGAGCAAGCTAAAATTAACCTGCTTGTGGAAAAACAACCAAGCGAGCAGTTTGTTAATACACAAGATATAGGTGAGTTTGTACTATTTTTATGCAGTTTAGCTGCAAATCAAATTAATGGCGCATCTCTTAGTATTGATGGCGGATGGGTTGCCCAGTAAAAGCAGATTACAAAATAGATTGCCCGGTACTATTCCAATCATTTAAAAAACTTTCAAGTCCTTTATCTGTTAGTGGGTGCTTGATCATTTGTTCCAAAACTTTGGTAGGAATAGTGACAATATCTGCCCCTAGTTGAGCTGCTTCAACCACATGTAATGGGTGCCTAACTGAAGCCACCAAAACTTGCGTGTTAATTGACGGATAATTTGCATAAATATTACAAATTTTTTCAATAAGTTTCATGCCGTTAATACTAATATCATCAAGTCTTCCAACAAAGGGTGATATGAAAGTCGCCCCTGCTTTTGCTGCAAGTAATGCTTGAGTTGAAGAAAAACATAAGGTTACGTTGACCATTATTCCTTCACTGATAAGTGCATGACACGCTTTTAAACCATCGAAAGTCAACGGTACTTTAACAGTTACGTATTTTGAAATTTTTGCAAGCTTACGACCTTCAGTAACCATTCCTTGCCAATCAGTTGCTGTAACTTCAGCGCTAATTGGCCCCATGACCATTTGTGATAACTCAGTAATGACTTCAAATAGGTTGCGACCAGAATTTGCAATAAGCGTTGGATTAGTTGTTATGCCGTCAACCAAGCCGGCGTCTAAGAATTTACGTACTTCATTGGTATCAGCAGTATCTAAAAATATTTTCATAAAATTTATTTCTAATTTTCTTAGATTCTAGCCTAGAAAAAAATTAAGTCCACAGCAACCGTGCTTAAAACACAACGCTTATTAAAAAATTATTTAATCTATTATCTGCATAATAGAAAGAACTAAAAATTTATCTAGAATTTTGCTAGTGTGTGGTACTGCTTTTTATAGAATTTTATATTGTGCTTAAGCTTTGCACGTTTTTTATATTATCAATTGTAACTGTTTTTGGTCAAAATTCTGTTTTTAGTGAGGTGGTTACTGAAAAAACAGAAGGTTTTGTTCTTGAAAAGACTGCGCCAGTTCAGCCAAGTGAGCCACAATCGTTTACGCTTATGCCACATAAGGCAGTCTATGAAATTAAGCTTAGTCCTACAAAAAAGCCAAATGATCCAACGGTAAGTAAAGTAACCGGTGAAAGCGCCATTGAGCTTGTTAAAACAAAAGAAGGGTGGAGCTATAAACAAAACTTAATAGTACAAGTACATTATTATGACGGTACAACAACAATTATTGAAAAAAATGTTGCTACGTGGGAGTCGCCTACAGAGATATCATTTCATGTAGAAAATTTACGTGATAGCGAGCAAGAATCACTTCTGCAAGGGGGCGCTGAATTAACTGAAGAAGGCGGTTGGCGAGTGTATTTTCAAAAACCAGAAATGGATGGTTTTATAACGGATTATAAGCTGGTTTTTCCAATAGGACATTTGGAAAAAATACTTGGAACTATTAAGAAAGGAAACAATGTTTTATCTGATCAAATTGTTTTTGATGCAACCTATGAAATGCATGAACCTGTTCGTATTAACACCGTAATTACCCCTCAAAAAGATAAAAAGGTTTATTTAAAGGATAATACCCTGTTACCTTCTAGCAAGTTGTGGTGCGCGCAAGAAGCTATTTATGATTTTCAATCGCCCAATCCAACACCTGATTATGAAACAAATAAGTTTGAGTTGTTTTCGACCGGAGTGATTAATTCTATGGAAAACACGTGGGGGGAAGGCATTACAGTTGTTTTGACCTTAAAAGAACTAACTGTTTATAAATAAATACAATAATTTAGGCTTTAAAAGCATGAAAAAAATAAAAGAATATATAATTTTAGCGATCTGCGCGCTTTCTTTTGCAGCAATTGGCATTGTTTTCGAAGAAGAACTAAGAGGAATAAAATACTTTTTTTGGGCTAAATTTAGCGAAGAATATAATCAACATAAAACAATTATTGAGCCGTATTTTGATGAACAGTTTTATTTAAGCAAGTATGGTGAAGTTGTAAAAAAATCTGGGCTTAAAGCTATTGACCATTTTTTACAGCACGGATGGCAAAGTAATGATTGGCGTAACCATACAGACCCTAACCCATGGTTTAACACAACCCTTTACAAAGAACGTCTTTGGGGTAAAAAACAAAAAGAAGGTCGCCAAAGCAAGCTTGATTTAGTAAAAATTGAAGACAGTCCATTTGTTGATTTTTTGCAGCAACCAAGCCTTAGTAAACATAATGAGATGGTTGATATTTATGCACAGCCAGATGAGCTGGGTAGAGCATGGTTAGCAGTTGAAGGTTTCTTACGGTTAAATAAATTTGCAATTACTTTGCATGTTCCAGAAGGCATAAATGATAAAAATCTTACTCGCTTTAAGCCACAAATTTGGAGAGGGTTACAAGTTGTCAATGACAATCATGATAACAAAAGCTTTTATCATAGCAATTTTATTAAAAATCCTAGTGGTTACGGTTTAATAGAGCTTACCCCGCAATCACAAGTTATTTGTGATGTTCCGGTAACTTATATTAAGCAAGATTTTGAATATCTTATGCATAGACTTTATAATTACACTGGTTGGTATCGGGTTGGGCAAATTAACCCAATGCTGATTAACTTTGCCCACTATTGCGATGAGCCGCTTGTTTTTGCACGATTTGGCGATAAAATTCTTCTATTTCGTAAATTTTTAAACAATATACTGAATACTAGTTGGGCAGATAAATGGAAGTACCCAAGATTTTCAGCACAAGATTTTAAAGACTATATGGTAAGGATAGCCGATGGTTTTGACCTATGTCTTTTAAGCGCAAAGTTGCCAATTAAAAACCTTAAGATAGTGCCAGGATTCTTACACTCAGGTATTAATGAATTTGAATTAGAAGAAACCAAAAAATTTGAAGTGAGCTACCTATTAAGTTTAGGCGGGGCAAATTTTACATCATATCGCAAACGTGCTGAATTGAATTATAATTTACGTAAAAGTGTGTGGGATCATGAAAAATATTTTAAAGTTCCTACGCAATTTTACTTATCATTTCGTGACAAGGCTAAATTTCCTGAAGATTTGCAGAATAGGGTAATGCCTACTGATTCTAAGAAATGGATTTATAATTCACAATTTTCTATAGCGATTGAAAATTATATAGATGATGATTGGTTTTCTGAAAAATTATTGGGGTGCTTTGCATCACTTTCAGTACCAATTTACATTGGTTGTCCAAATATTTTAGATTATTTTGATGCCAGAGGCATGATTATAGTGCATTCACTGCAAGAAATGATTGAAGCGATAAATTCTCTTACACCTGAAACATATAAAAAAATGCTGCCATATTTGAAAGAAAACCATGAACGTAGTCTAAAGTTTTTGAATTTGGAAAAAGAATTAATAGCCGAATTTTTTAAAAATAAAGTTAGTTAATTTGCTGCCAAAACAAACCGATATCTGGTATTTAGCTAAAATTAAGATTAGTATTGCTGAAGAAGACTAAATTTATGTGAAATGAATTCTTTTCAACTAGGGTGTTTGAGCTTAGGAGTTCCACTTGCTGGGGCTGTTTTTGCTTACATACATGCTTACAATGACCAAAAAACCGGACATTGGTGGTGTGTTGGTGCGATTGCCATTAGCTTCTTGGCAAGCACAATCCTTTTGTGTCAAAACAACCCGAATGACGTTCAATACGTGTACTTATTTGGTTGGATAAAATCTGAAACCATACGAGTAAGTTGGGGGTTCCTATTTGATTCACTTAGCACGTTAATGATGACACTTGTTACATTTATATCATTGTTGGTGCATATTTACTCATCCGGATACATGGCTGCATCTCGTGGTAAGTTGCTGTTTTTTGGGCATTTAAACCTTTTCACTTTTATGATGTTATTGCTGGTTTGTTCATCCAACCTTTTACAGTTATTTTGTGGCTGGGAAGGCGTTGGGCTTGCTTCGTATTTGTTAATTGGTTACTGGCACGAAAAAAATACAGCTATAAATGCATCAATTAAAGCATTTGTAGTAAATAGAATTGGAGATATCGGTTTAGTATTAGCTATTGGGGCAATTTTTACGATATTTAAGACGCTTGAGTTTAAGGAAATTTTTTTAATTATCAGTAAAAGTACTACGTTACTGAATCCATTCTGGCTAAACACAATTTGCTTGCTTTTATTTGTAGGTGCAATGGGTAAATCTGGCCAGCTTGGTCTACACACTTGGTTACCTGATGCTATGGAAGCGCCAACACCTGTTTCAGCCTTACTGCATGCGGCAACAATGGTTACTGCAGGTGTGTTTTTAGTAATTCGTTTTAGCCCATTATTTGAAATAGCACCAGTTGCTAGACAAGTGATGATGTTTATTGGATTAATCACTGGAATTTTTGCAGGGTCTGTAGCAATTTGCCAAACTGATATTAAAAAAATTATTGCCTATTCAACTTGCAGTCAATTAGGAATGATGTTTATGGCTTGTGCAGTAGGCGCATATTCTGTAGCATTTTTTCACTTATTTACACATGCTTTTTTTAAAGCTTTACTATTTTTAGGTGCAGGTGAGGTTATCCACGCCATGTCACATGAACAAAACATAATGCGCATGGGCGGTCTAAAATCATACTTACCATCGAGCTATTATACAATGCTAATTGGTACATTTGCCCTTTGTGGATTTCCATTTTTTGCTGGATACTATTCAAAAGATTTAATTTTTGAAGCTGTCTATTTATCATCAATGCAATTTTCTTATTTTTATTATGGTTTATGTGTACTCTTGACTTTTATTACAGGAGTTTATTCTTGGCGGCTAATATTTTTAGTCTTTCATGGCAAAGCCAATGCAGATGAGCACGTGACAGCGCATATTCATAAATTACCCAAAACTATGCAGTATCCTATTTACATACTAGCACTTGGATCTGTATGTATTGGTTATTTGGGGATTAAGTTAATTATTGAACAATCGCTTGGATTCTCTTGGAATAGTGGTATTGTTTCTTTTGTTCCCAAACATGTGCCATTGTGGGTTCAGTTATTGCCAATAGTATTTGCCTTATTGGCTCTTTATTTGTGTTTTTATGTATATATAAAAAACACTTCAATTGCAGAATCTATTGCATTTAAATTTCCAAATCTTTATGAATTTTTAAAAAATAAATTTTATTTTGATGAATTTTATTACGATACGGTTGTCCTGCCTTCTGTAAAGCTTGGTAATACACTTTACAAATCAGTTGATCGTGGCACTATTGATAGTTTCGGTCCAGATGGCTTTGCTAAAATGGCTTTGAAATTAGGGGGGTATTTTCAAAAAATTCAAACTGGATATCTATTCCATTATGGTTTTATGGTTGTTACAGGTGTTGTTTTAATTTTAGGTGCATATCTTACGATGCAATTTTTCCCCGGATTTGCAAAAGAATTAAGGTTAGTAATTGGTCGCTTATGAACCTACCTATCTTATCAATTATGATTTTTTTGCCAATACTAGGTGCATTCGTTTGCACTTTGGTTCGTAAAGAAAATAGTGATAACACAAGAAGAATTGCGGCTTTCGTTAGCTGTGTTAATTCACTGATAGCCTGCATTATTTGGTACCATTTTGATCAATACAATCCAAGTTTTCAGTTTATAGAACAATACAGCTGGGCAGAAATAGCAGGGGTTAATTTCGTATTGGGAATAGACGGAATTTCGTTATTTTTTGTAATTATGTCGGCTTGGCTTTCAACCCTAATGATATTTGGTACCTGGCACTCTGTTAAAGAACGCTTACGTGAATACACTGTGTGCTGTTTGGTTTTGCAATCATTCATGATTGGTAGCTTTGCTGCAGTTGATTTATTTGTTTTTTATGCATTTTTTGAAGGTGTTTTAATTCCAATGTTTTTAATTATTGGGATTTGGGGTGGTGAAAACCGAATTTATTCAACTTTTAAATTTTTCTTATATACACTTTTTGGTTCGGTATTCATGTTATTGGGTATAATAAAAATTTTTACTGAAACTCAAACATCTAACTTTATTGAACTGCAAAATGTGAACATTAGCCCACATTTACAGATACTACTATTTATCTGTTTTATGGCCTCGTTCGCAGTTAAAATACCCATGTGGCCTTTACATACATGGTTACCAGATGCTCACGTAGAAGCACCATCTGGTGGATCTGTGTTATTGGCAGGTGTACTTTTAAAGATGGGAGGCTATGGCATTATTCGTTTTTGCTTGACTCTATTTCCAGAAGCAAGTCAAATTTTTGCACCATTTTTTGCGGTACTTAGCGTGGTAGCAATAATTTGGGCATCATTAATTGCTTTAGGGCAAACTGATATAAAAAAAATTATCGCTTACTCTTCAGTTGCCCACATGGGAATTGTAACACTTGGAATATTTACTTTGAAGCCTGATGCTTTGGTCGGTTCAATTATCCAGATGATCAGTCATGGACTTGTTTCTGCGGCATTATTTTTTTGTATTGGTATGCTATATGATAGGTTCCATACGCGCAATCTTCATGACTATGGTGGTATAGTCAAAATAATGCCAGGATTTTGCATAGTATTTGTGATTTTTTCATTTGCTTCAATTGGTTTGCCATTAACTTCAGGTTTTATTGGTGAAATATTAGTTTTAATTTCTAGCTTTTCAGTTAGACCAATTGTAACTGCTTTTGCTTGCCTTGGTATGGTACTAAGTGCAGCATACATGCTAAGTCTAATTGGTAAAATTTTTTATGGAAAAATTTCCAATAAATTAGGCCTTGATTCTAGGTTAGATATAGATGATTACGTTCAAATGTTAAAATTAAAAACTTTTGAAAAAATGGTTTTAACAATTCTTACAGTCGGCGTGCTTGTTTTAGGAATATACCCGAAACCAATTATTACAACACTTCGTCGTACAATCCGTCATAGCCATGTAAATTTTTCTAAAATAAAAATATCACGATTGGAAAATAGAGTTAGGTTAAGTAATGCTTGGTAATATTTTAAAAGCAATCCCGGCTATACCAGAGTTTATTTTAGGCATTAGCACCTTAATGGCCTTAATTATTGGTACCTTTAAAAATAAAAGAATTAACCATTTAACCTTTGGTACAATTTTTATTGGATTGATATTTGTATGTGTTTTTTTAGCTCTTTCACCTAAGTCAGAGCAGTTTTTTTGGCACGGATTATTTATTCAAACGCCATTCTTGGACTACGCCAAAATTATTCTTTACGGTACATCAGCTTTGGCAATTTTTTGTTTATTTACATTTTTAAATGAATACCATATTAAAGAATATGAATGGTTAATTGTTGCAACTTTTTCAGTAATTGGTGGATCTGTTGCTTTATCAGCAAATGATTTTTTGACTCTTTTTATAGGGTTAGAGTTAAGCTATTTAAGTCAATATCTTTTGGTTGCTGCTAATCGTGAAAGCTTACAAAGTAGTGAAGCATCAATCAAATTCTTTACAATCGGTGCTATTAGCACAGGCTTAATGCTTTTTGGTATAAGTTTAATTTATGGTTTTACTGGTACAAATGACTTTAATTCCTTATATTATTTTTTTGAAACATATGTTTACAACTTTGAACATGCTGGTGCAATTGTCGGTATGTTTTTTGTATTAATCGGATTGTGTTTCAAACTACCAGCTGCACCTTTCCATGCCTGGGCTCCTGATGTTTACCAAGCATCTCCATTACCAATATTATTGTTTATTAGTACTATCCCAAAAATTATTACAACATTCAGCTTGTTACATCTACTAAGTTATCCATTTCATGGAATCTTTACATATGCACGTTATTTGTTTGTTATTTTGTCAATAATATCAATGATTTGGGGGGCTCTTGCTGCCCTAAAACAAACGAATCTTAAAAGAATGTTTGCATATAGTACAATTGGCAATATGGGATTCTTATTAATGGGGATATCTGTAGGTGGTGAATTAGGTATAGAGTCTGTGATTTTCTATATTATTACATACACGCTTAATATGATTGGTGTACTTGCACTATTGGCAATCTTTGAAAAAAAATTTCAACCTATTAACAGTGTAAGAGACCTTAGCGGTATTATGCAAAGTATGCCTATGCTTGGTACTATTTTTTGCTTGTTTATTCTTTCTCTGGCAGGGATTCCACCGCTTCCAGGATTCTTTGCTAAAGTTTATATTTTAGAGGGTGTTATTACAAGATCGGCATACGTTTTAGCTGTAATTGCAATAATAACTACAGTTATTAGCGCTGCGTATTATCTGAATGTTTTAAGATATTTTGTGTTAAATCAAACTGTACAAAATTTGACAATAAATAATTACTCAAAAAAGTACCTAGTAAAAATTATGGCAGTTGCTATTTGCATAATTTTATTTTCATTCATTATTTTTCCGAACTTGATACTAGAACCAGCTAGAGTAATGGCTGTGTCAGTTTTATTTAATAGATAATTCTAATAAATTTTTCTAGATATCCTGCGGTGCATTATTAAACCACTAACTAAGATGCCAACACTAACTATTCCAACAATAATTGTGGCTAAGGCATTTAATTCGGGGGTTACACCTGTACGTACACTTGAAAATACCAAGATTGGTAAAGTCGTAGCCCCTGGTCCAGCCAAGAAACTAGCAATTACTACATCATCAAGTGACAAAGCAAAAGCTAACAGCCAACCAGCTAATAAAGAGGGAGAAATTATAGGTAAAGTAATTTTGAAAAATACGGTTGAAGGCCTTGCCCCAAGATCCATAGCTGCTTCTTCTAATGACATGTCAAAATCAGCTAAGCGTGCTTGGACTACTAGGTAAACGTAAGACATGGTTAACGTGATGTGGGCAATAATAACAGTTAGCATTCCCCGTTCCGATGGCCAACCAATTGCTCGTTCTAAGGTAACAAACATTAATAAAAGTGCTAATCCAGTAATTACTTCTGGCATAACTAAAGGTGCTGAAATTAGGCCGCTGAATAAGGTTCTTCCGTGAAAGCGTTTTAATCGTACCATAATAAGTGCCGCCATGGTTCCTAAAGCAACAGCAACAGTTGCGACAATTGCTGCAATTTCAAAGCTATTTAGTACAGCATGAATCATTGCGTCATCTTCAAATAATTTTGTGTACCAGCGAAAGGAAAATCCTGCCCATACACCTATAATTCTTGAGTCGTTAAAGGAATAGACCATTAGGTACAAAATTGGCACGTACAAAAAGCTATATCCAAAAATTAATGCAGCTAAATTAAATTTTGAAAAACGTATCATTGTGGTGCAGCCTTTTCAATTGCTTCGAGTTGACGATTTTTTAAAATCATAATAGGTATTACAAACAAAAGTACCATCAATACTGCTACAGCACTTGCAAGGGGCCAATTACGGTTGTTGAAAAATTCCCACCAAAGTACTCGTCCAATAGTGACTGTTTCTGGTCCACCTAAAATTTCTGGAATAACAAACTCACCGATTGACGGCAAAAATACCAAAATTATACCTGCAATAATTCCTTGTTTTGACAAAGGCACTGTTACATACCAAAAGGCACGCCACGGTGGGCATCCAAGGTCATGGGCTGCTTCAATAAAGTCATCATTGATTTTGATAAGAGATGCATAAATTGGAAAAACCATGAAAGGCAAATAGCAATAAATAATCCCCAAACAAACTGCCATGTCATTATCAAGTAACTGTAAAGGTTCTCTTATAAGATTTATTTTTATAAGAATGCTATTTATTAACCCCTTATTGCTAAGCATTGCCATCCACGCGTAAACACGAATTAAAAATGATGTCCAAAATGGCAGGGCAACCATTAGTAACAATGGTATGCGCCATGAACTTTTAACCCTAGATATGCTGTAGGCTATCATATAACCAAGAGTTAGACACCCAAGTGTTGAAAACAATGCTATACGTAATGAACTTAATGCTGCATGAACATAAAAATCATCGGTAAATACAGTCCAGTAGCTTGCAAAGTGCAGACGAATTTTTAACAGAAGGTCAGGGCCCCATTCAAAAATATTATGATATGGTGGTATGCCAACTTGCACTTCACTAAAGCTAATTTTGAAGATAATGAAAAATGGAAATAAGAAGAATAATGCAAGCCAAGCGTAGGGAAGTGAGATAATTAACCACTTGTCTCGCAATTTTCTGCCTATATCGCAAAGCTCACTCCACAAAAAACCAAAAAAATGTTCTAAAATTTTTAAGATCATACGCTAAGTACTACCCCATTTTCTGGACGCCAAAATAAATAAACCTCATCGTCCCATTTAACATCGCGTTCTGAAAGGCGCAACAAGTTAGGAAGGGATGCTTGCACAATTTTACCTGATTCAAGTTGTACGTGATAAATACTAATATCGCCTAAATAAGCAATCTCTCGCACAATTCCTTTGGTATAGTTGCGACTAAGTTTAGGGTTGTAGGTTGTTGAAATCATTACCTTTTCTGGCCTAAGTGCAACAGTAACATTTGATCCTACAGGCATAGAAGCTGCATGGGTAACGTATAGTTCACAGCCAGATTCAGAGGATTCAATGACTACATGATCTGGCTCATCTTCAACAACAACACCCTCAAACATGTTCATTGAACCTATAAATCCTGCGACAAATCTTGAGTGTGGGAACTCATAAATTTCATGTGGTTTACCAATTTGTCTTATTTGCCCTTCATCCATAATACCAATACGGCTAGACATAGTCATGGCTTCTTCTTGGTCGTGGGTTACAAATACGAAAGTAATGCCAACTCGTTCTTGAATGTTAACTAATTCAAATTGAGTTTTTTCGCGAAGCTTTTTATCTAATGCTCCTAATGGCTCATCTAATAATAATAATTTTGGTCGTTTAACAAGGCTGCGTGCTAAAGCTACACGTTGTTGCTGACCTCCTGAAAGTTGCTCGGGTTTGCGGTCACTATATTTGCGTAACTGAACTAAATCAAGTACTTCATCAACCCGTTCAGCTATTTGCTTTTGTGGCAAATTTTCTTGTTTTAAACCAAAACTTATATTTTCTTGTACAGTCATATGTGGAAACAAGGCATATGATTGAAACATCATGCTGACTGGTCGTTTGTATGGGGGTAACTATGTAATATCTACATCATCAATAAAAATTCTTCCGCTTGAAGGTTTTTCAAGACCAGCTAAAATGCGTAACAAAGTTGATTTTCCACAACCTGAGCCACCTAGCAATGCGAAAAGTTCACCACGATAAATTGACAAGGACAAATTCTTAACAGCAACTGTGGTGCCAAAGTTTTTATTAACATTTTCAATTAAAACGTATGGCTTAACGCTTGGGTCTTGCCAAGGTTCTAAGTTACGTAGCTGATCACGATTTCCATTAACTGATGACATTTATTTCTCCTAATATTCATTAAGGCGTATTTTTGCCCACACTCTTGTGCGTTCTCTTTCATAATTTTGTTCTTTAACGGTTTGTGGACAGTTGTTTAAAAATAATTTTTTTAAAATATTTTTACCAGGGTAAATGCCTTCATTATTTAAAATGTTAGTTGGAATGTGTTTTTTAGCATTAAGCACTGTTACACCATGCAAAGTATTTTGGCAAATACGTGCAGCAACGTGTGGTTGTAATAAAAAGTTAATAAACGCATGGGCATTTTTAGGATGTGGTGCACCTTTAGGGATTGCCATAGTATCAATCCAAACTATGCTACCTCCTTTAAGGACAAAATATTTAATATTTTTGTTTTGCTCTTTTGCTTCTTGTATTGCTTGTTGTGCTTCACCTGACCACACTAAAGCAATTGCTGTATCTCCCAAAATTAGGTCATTAACAACTTTTGACGAAGTGAATCGTTTAATGTAGGGGCGCATTTGCATTAAATGTTTTGCTGCTAAATCAAGATCTTCAGATGAATCAGAATTAGGATCCTTGCCAATATACATTAATGCATATGGAATAACATCAACCGATTCTTCTAGTAAAGAAACCCCATATTTACTTAATTTTTCAAGATTTTTTACATCAAAGATTAAGTCTAAGTCTTCCGTATAACCTTCAGGAAAAACTTTATCTAAAATATCCTTATTGTACACAACACCGATTGTTCCCCAAAAGTATGGAATAGCATAATCAAGATCTTTATCAACATTTTTTTGTAATTGAATAATGAATGGATCAATTTCTTTTATGTTTGGTAATAAGCTCTTATCAAGTTTTTGATAAACCCCAGCCTGAATCTGCCATGAAACGTATGGTGTAGCTGTGGGAAATACCACATCAAATCCGCTATTACTAGCTAGCAACTTTGCTTCTAAAACTTCGTTATTATCATATGCATCAAGCCTTACGGTAATACCGGTTTCTTCTTCAAACTCTTTTATAATTTCCATGTCTATTAAACCATACCAACAATAGACATTAACGTATTTATCTTCAGCTCTAGCTGTTGAAGGCATGAAATATAACCAAACACCCGCACTGATTAAGCTTGTAATCAGCAGTAAACGAAACAAAAAACGTGGAATCATCTAATTACGCCATTCAATGCGATTTATTAAAAACTGAACTACAGTAGCAAAAATGGTGACAGATACAAGTGTAATAATTGTGTATTCTATGGGGTAATCATGTGCAAATTGGGCAATTGGTAGCATCCAATGTTGATCAGGCATTGCGGTTATTTTTTTTATTATATTTGGAAATTTTTCAATATAAGATTGTCCATTAGAGATGCTATGCCAATTTGCTAATTTTAGCTCTACATACATTTTGTAAGCAATTGCCATAAGCACTAAAGCGCCAATTATTTTTAAATTTTTTGATTTAAATTTGTAAGCAAGCCTTCCACCAATTACTGAACCAAATACACTACTTATTGCCAAAACTGGTAGCAAAACAAAATCAACCAAAGAGTGCCCCATACTTGAAATAAAGGTAACTACAACGTTAATACCAAATCCTGCAAGTAATGAAGTTCCACTTACAACAGGTGAAGTTCTTGCTAACAAGTAGGTTAATATTGTTGCAATCAATAAGCTGTTACCTCCGCCTAAACTAGTTGTAACCATACCGGTAAAAAAACCAACTCCTATTGGCACAAGAATACTCATTTCCACTCGTGATCTTAGAAAAATTTTGTGCCAAGGGAAGTATATCATCCAGCGGCGCATTAACGCCCCTTTTTCAACCCTTTTTTTTGCCGGTAATTGTGATTGTATCAACGCAACAAGACTACAAATCACCAAAACAAAAAAAACAATAATTTTTAAAACTGCAAAACCACCAGCTTTGTTAAGAACCTTTATTAAAGCAAGATTTTCAACTATTGCACCAGCTATTCCGCCAATAAATAAATACCATGCTAAACTAATATCTACATCGCGTTCATGTTGGTAAGTTAAAAATCCACTAAAATTAGTCCCTACAGAGCTATTTAATTGCGTTGAAATAGCAACTGCTGATGGAATTCCAATGCTCATTAAGCTTGGCGTGATTATAATTCCACTACCAATGCCTAACATGGTTGAAACAATACCTCCCACTAAGCCAATTGCCAAAAGCAATGGTAGCGATAAATAAAGATCTGCCATAGGTAAATAAATAAGCTCCATTTGGCAATGATAGCTTACTTTTTTACCAATGTCAGGGTGGTTTTATTTTTTATATTTAACCAAAAATCCCTTTTATAAGATCCTTCACAACTTTTTCAGGTTTAGGTGATTTATCTATGGGTTGATTAGAATTACTTGCATTTGGTTCTGTTTTTTGAGCTTGAGAAGTGTCAGATTTTTTCATACCAGGAATTATTTTGTCCAGACCAGGAATATTACCAAGAACTCTAGAAACTAATTCACCACCTGTACTCTTCATAATTAGTTGTTGTAATTGTTTAAGGTCTAGGTTGTAACTTGGGTCATCAATTGGTCCTTTAATAGTGAATTTGAGTGGAGGTAGGTCTTTTATTTCTGGCACCAAAATTTCACCATTAAAACGCATTTGCCAGTTTGAAATATCTGCTTGGCCTTCAATTTTTAAAGTAGCATCTGCTGTTTCAATTGCTAAATCGTTTGTACTAGCAACACCATTTTGAACGGTGAATTTCCCCGCTGCTTTTGAAAATGCAGTTTCACCTTTGCCACTGAAACCATTCTGTAAAATTTTCAAATCTAATAAATTTTTAGGTTTTTTCAATACTCCAACTATTTTATGTAAGTCAAAACCTTTAGCAATACCATCTGTTACTTTGAAATCAGCTTGCCCTTGTAGTTTGCTAACAAAATCATGTTGAGATTTACCGTGGGTTTGTAATTCAATAGCTCCTGATGCCTTACCTTGACGAAAATGCGTAGCAGCAGTTGGAATTTTTTCAATGGCTATGTTGTCAAATTTAACTGATAAATTAATTTTTTGTTCATTTTCAGCAATTTGTAATTTTCCATTTAATCTTCCACCATACATATTGGCTGCAAATGGTAATGATAATTTTCCATTAACCAATGTTATTTCAGATTGTAAATCTTCAAAAACTAATCCACTTAATGTAACTTTTGGTACTGCAATTTTTAAATCCATATTAAATTTTGACAGAGGAAAATTGATTGGTTCGGATGACCATCTTGTATTAGCAACTTGCAATAATCTGTACTTAAATATTTCTGGGTTATATAAGGCGTTTATCAAATAAACCTGTTCGTTTTGGTATGATGCAAGCTGTATTGGTTGTGCAGTAATAGAGCCAACGATATTAGGTTTTTCTTTGGAAAGGTCAACGAAAATTTTACCGCCGGCTGACAGATCAAGCCCAGATTTATCCTTTAAATGAATATTATGTATACCTAAATTAATTTCTTTTGATTTCACTTGAATGTCACTTTTTAAATTAATGACAATTTCATTGAAATTAAATTTATCAAGATTTAGTATTCCTTTAGCTATTAAGTCTCCATGACCAAGACGCCCATCAAAAGCTACATTGCCATTGCTCAGTGCTATTTTTGTAGTGATTTTTGCTCCATCTTTATCAGGTGCAAAGTTTAAATTAATTGCAGCGCCACCTGAAAATGGTAAATCATGGCCAAAAAGTTGTCCCCATTTTTGTACATTTTGTAACTTACTTTGCACAACAGTTTCTTTACTAGTAGTATTAAATTGAATATCAGCTTCTGCACTAGCATCACCCAGTTGTAACGTGGTTTTTTTCAAAACCAATAATGCATGATTGGCTTTAAACGTGCCCTTAACGTCAATTGCATCTTTTATAATTTGATTTTTGCTAAACCACTTAATAATTTCTTGATAATTTGTACTGGAAAAATGATAGTCAAATTCCTCAAAATTTTGGGTTGAACACTGAATGTTTATTGAGTCTTTCATGTGTTCAAATTTAATATCAGTATCAAATTTTCTACTATCAATATTGTAATTTAAAATACCAAATAAATTACCAATAGGGTGGGTAATGCTTAAATTTTTCAAAACCACTTGTGATAAACTTGCGTGAATTTCGCCTTTAGCATGAATAGTTTTGCTAAAGTCAATTTTTTGATTAGGCAAATCAATATTGATAGGCATATCAATTGATGTTGCTGTAAGATTAGCTACAAATTGCTTGTTAGCTAGGTCTGCAAAGCCGCCTAGCTTTCCTTGAACTTTTTGGTGATTGTGATCTAAATCAAAACTAACTTGTAGTGAGGTTTTATCATTTAAATTAATTTTTCCGGTTAAAATTTCTAAATCAAGGCGACCATCATTCATATAACAGCAAACATGAACTTTATATGGCCCAAACAATTCATTTGTTGTGCTTTCAATACTTAAATTAGAAATTTTTTGGGTGGTATTATTGCTGTGATCAATGTAATTTACTACTGCATTTGAAATATTCAGGTGCTTTACTAAAAAACCAGCGGCAGCTGCATTTGTGGTGCTAGCATTATTTTGTTTAACATCTTTCTTCTCCGTCTCAGCTATATTTAAATTCCAGTTTCCTTCACCATTTTTGAATTTTTCCAAACTAACTTCTGGGCTATTAATGTTAACTGACTTAACAACTACATTACCTTTTAACAGATCAGTTAAACTTAAGATAACTTCCACACTTTTAACTTTTAGCATGTCAGTAGTTACAGCATTTGGTGTGTTACCAAGAACAACATCATTAATTTTTATTCGTGGTGTTGGTAAAATTTGTAAATGTATTGAACCGGTTTTAATGGATCTGCCTATGGTTTTTTGAGCATCAACTAAATAAGGAGCAGCATAGTTAGATAGATCAACAAATAGTGGCACAACGCCAATTAATAAACCTAAAAAACCAAAAATATAAAGTATTTTGCGTGACATAACCGCATTCAAATAAATAGCTAAGTTAAGGAAACCATAGGAAATTAACTCAATCTATTCAAGCTATTTGTTCAAAAGTGCTTAGCAAGGTACATTTCCTAATATGTAAAAAGTTTATAAAGTTTTACGTGGTTTTCAGGCAATTATAATTCTACAAATCTTCACATAAGCAGAGTTAAGCAGGCCTAGACATGGAAAGTTCAAATTGCATAATTTTTAACTATGACCCAATAAAAGATCCAAAGTATATGTCAGTAGCAATGCAGCGCTATTTTAAAAATCGCCTGTATAGTGAATTGCAAGATCTACTTGAGAAAGATCCAGAATTTAGCTCAACAATACAGGAAGACAGTGCTAAGGAGCCTGACTTTGTCGATCAGAGTGCTACCGAAGGTTTACGATTTAATTATTTTGTTTATCATGAACATGAGTTACATCACCGTCATGAAATAGAAGCTGCTTTGCAGAGGCTAGAAAATGGCAGTTATGGTTATTGTGCAGCAACGGGCAGACCAATTGGCGTGCAAAGAATGTTAGCGGCACCTTATGCGATGTATTGTATAGATGTGCAGGCAGCACGGGAAACCCATCAACACAGAAGATGGGCATAAAAAGTAGATATGTATACTTCTAAATTTTTCATTTAAAAATTGTGGTCAATAATACTTTCAAAAAGTTGGTGCCAATTTTGGTTGGCACCGAGTCTCATTATGACTGAGCCTATACCAACAGCTGATCGATCCATAAACACAAATTCTCTCGGTGGTTTAACACCTCCTAATGCATGAAGCTGTTTATGAACAGCTCGGGCGGTTTCCCAACCTTTTTTGCCACCATTTTGCAATTGCAAGGGTCTGATTTTATCTTCCAGCAGTGGTTCATACAATAAGTGAGCCCACTTATTCAAAACTTCAATCAGTTCCTTGTTTATATCATCGAACCCCCATCGCCTATAAGCATCAACTGCCAGTTCTGGCTGGTTATCCCGTAAAGCTCTGTACAAATCAACAACAGCCTGTAAGAATGGCTTTTCAAAGAGTCGTACACAACCAAAATCAAGTAAGCCAATATTGTGGTCAGGTAAAACTAAATAATTACCTGGGTGAGGATCACCATGCAAAATTCCATGGCGATACAAAGGCCAATACCATGCTAAAAATAATTTTTTACCTAATTCATTACGCACATTATTTGAAGCATCAATATATTCAAGCGTTGATTTGCCTTCAAGCCATTCCATAGTAAGCAGACGTTTAGTTGAAAGCTCATGGTGAATTTTTGGCACTTTTACAAAATCCAAGTTACCTTTAAAGATTTTGCGAAATACTTCTTGATTTGATGCTTCTTGAACATAATCAAGCTCCTCAAAAAATCTGTCGCTAATTTCGGCAACAATATCTTGAGTGTCTATCGATTTGTTAAAAGAACTATAAATTCCCAAAATTATATCAAGTTGTTTTAGGTCGGCAGTAATTGTTGTTTCCATGTCAGGATACTGCAGCTTAACTGCAAAAGATTCTCCATTTAAGCTTGTTGCTTTATGAACTTGCCCTAAAGAAGCTGCATGGCAAGCGGTTAGTTGAAATTCACCAAATAAACTACGCCAATTCATGCCAAGTTCACCAACCATACGACGCCTAACAAAACTTTCGCCCATGGACGGTGCATTTGACTGTAAAGTCATAAACTCAGTTGAAAATTCTGGTGGTAAAGCATCAGGAATGGTTGCTAAAAATTGTACCATTTTCATAAATGGCCCCTTCATGCCGCCAAAAGATTGGCGTAATTTTTGAGCGTAAGCTGCATCATCAATATTTAAACCAAAATATTCTTGAGCTCCAACCCGCATGCCAATCCCGGTTAGGGTGGTTCCTACATCAAATATTCTTTTTAGAGTTTTGAAGTGTTCCATATTTTAAATATTGGCTGTTTCTTTTACTGCCCTGGCTATGGTTAGCACATCAACATTAATAGCGCCAGCTTTTAGTAAAACTTTAGCGCAAGCATTGACGGTAGCACCGCTGGTTAAAACATCATCAATTAACAATACTCTGGTATTTTTAAGAATATGTGATGGGTCCACTACTACAAAAGCATTGGATAAGTTTTGGTAGCGTAAAAATTTATTTTTATGTCCCTGAGTTTCTGTAGATTTGTGGCGTTTTAAAATGCTGGAATTAATTGGAATTTTAGTATGTTTAGAGACTGCTTTACCAATCTCGGTTGCTTGATTGTATTGACGCATAAAAAATCTCCACCAGTGCAGTGGAACAGGAATAATAATATCAATGTTTTCGACATTACAACGTTGTAACCAATTATTAAACATTGGTCCAAGATGTAAACCATCATAATTTTTAAATCTTAAAATTAATTTTTTGAGTGAATCATTGTAAACAAGTGGGGCATGTGCTTTAGAAAAAATTGGTGGATGCTTAATGCAATCAATACAAGGCATATCATGATCGACATTTTGTAATGGAACGTTACACACCGAACATTTTGGAGATGTGATAAATTCCAAACACCCCCAGCAACTAACACATAAAGTGTAAGGTTTTTCGGTAACTTCATGGCACAAGGCGCACTGGGGCGGTAGTAAAAAATCTACGGTTTTTTGAATGATTTGGGATTTAAAAATCATCAGATCAGCTCATTTACAAAAATTACTTTTCCAAGCGTGTTATGCCCGCGGGAACAGGGTGATCTTTCGCTTTCGCTGCTTCTAAAAACGGATGCGCATGCATAAAGTCAGCGTACCAGTTGTATAAATTTTGAAAGGTTTGTTCAAAATTTGAATCAGAAAAACGTACTTCTAAATATGATAAAAAAGTTGCCAAGCATAAATTTTCAAACCGTAATTCAGTGCTTAAGTTAAATTGATCAAGATATTTAAGCCCACTTACCAATGCTAGATATTGGCGATCATACCAATTAAGACACCGCAGATGTTCAGGTCTGAAAAAAAGTTCATAGCGAATAGCAACGGCAGCATCTGCTAAGCCATCAACCAAAGACTGAATTTTTAAAGACTTAATGCGATTAGGCATTAGCTTTTCAAGCATTCCAGACTTTTCCATAAGGTATTCACAAATCACAGTGGAATCAAAAATAGCATCATCCACAGTTTTTAAAACCGGAATTTTACCCAGCGGATTTAACTTTCGAAATTCAGTATCAGGAAGCCATGGGTGAAATTCCTCTATTGTGATATTTTTTTCCAAGCCGCACGCAAAAATAACTGATTTAACTTTGCAGCCAAAAGGTGAGCTTGGAAAGGAGTATAGAATCATTGACTAAAACAAAGTTTATTTGACTGCTGCATATTAGCACGCAACCTTTTGATTTTCAGCATGTTTTTGCAAAAGTATAAATGGCAAGCCAATATCAAGCAAAACAACATTGCCACAAATTGCAGAAGTTTTAGAATGTTTATGGATTGATTTTAAACAACCTA
>CANMNU010000008.1 GCA_947499175.1 Alphaproteobacteria bacterium | reverse complement strand
GCGGCAGCCCTAAAACTGTCCTGTCTGCAATTCGTTCAAAGCTAATCCTACTCTACAAAACAGCTGCTTTTTCTCAGTTCGATCCTAACGATCAAGATCTCCTCAAGCCAACTGTTTATTCTTTATAACACAGCTTAAAGATATAAGATTACAAGTGTGATTATAGATGATATGAAAAAAATGAATTATACGACATATGCAATAAATTATTGGTTCGACTGCTTAAAAATTGAAGATACAAATATTCGTGACCTTGCAGTAGCAGCAGTTAAAGATGCAGTATCGGTAAAGGATAAAATGGATGTAGCAAGTGCGTGGCAAAAGGTATCAAGCATTACTGACGTAACAATTCGTGACCTTGCAGTAGCAGCAGTTAAAGCTGTAGTATCGGTAGGTGATAAATGGGATGTAGCAATTGCGTGGCAAGCGGTATCAAGCATTACTGACGTAACAATTCGTGACCTTGCAGTAGAAGCAGTTAAAGATGCAGTATCGGTAAATGATAAAAGGGATGTAGCATACGCGTGGCAAGAGGTATCAAGCATTACTGACGTAACAATTCGTGACTCTGCAGTAGCAGCAGTTATAGCTGCAGTATCGGTAAATGATAAAAGTAAAGTAGCAGAATTATGGAAAATCATATCAACAATTAAAGATGCAGCGGTAAATAAAGATAAAGCGGTTTGTGATAAGGTGTTAGCTGACATTGAAGCAGCAAATTCGCTAGATAAAAAGCTTGAAATAGCCAAAAAATGGGAAGATAATACGGAAGCTGATAATTATCTGTAGCTAATTACAGATACAGCGGTTTGTGATGGGGTGTTAGCTGACATTAAAGCAGCAAAGTCGCTAGATGAAAAGCTTAAGGTAGCTAAAATATGGAAAGCAGTAAAATTTCTTTAGTACTTTAAAATACGTTCTTGGTACCTGGAGGATTAGCGTAAATCATTTGCTAAGTTAGTATATGGACTTGCACTTACTTCCATCCACTCACCAGGGTTAAGCTTTTCTAAATTGTAAGGTCCGTAACTAATCCTAATTAAGCGGTTAACTTGCAAATTGAAATATTCCATAATTTTGCGAATTTCACGGTTTTTACCTTCTTTTAAAATTACTCTTAGCCAAGCATTCTTGCCTTTGTGGTTAAAATCTTGCTCAGGTTCAATAATAACCTCTCGGTAATTTATACCATCAATTGTCATGCCTTGTTGTAATTGTTCAAAATCAATGGCTTGAATTTCGCCAAAAACTCGAACTCGGTAAATTCTTTCCCAT
The DNA here is from genome assembly GCA_947499175.1 of Alphaproteobacteria bacterium. Classification (GTDB taxonomy): domain Bacteria; phylum Pseudomonadota; class Alphaproteobacteria; order Paracaedibacterales; family CAITNM01; genus CAITNM01. The sequence continues at coordinate 18,736 of CANMNU010000008.1, read as the reverse complement.
TCAGTTTTAGGAGATTCAGCAAATTGGGCAAAGCCACCATTATTGGTAAGCAATAATAAACCTTCGGAATTTAGGTCAAGTCGGCCTACGGAAATTACTCTCTCTTCCAACCCTTCTTCTTTAAGGTAGTCAAAGACGGTTGTGCGATATTGTTCATCTTTGTGTGTGGTAACTAAACCAGATGGTTTGTAAAATGCCCACACCTTAATGTCTGTTGCAGCGGTAACGATTTTTCCATCAACTTTCACAACCTCAGTGCCGGTTAATAACGGGGCAGGTGGGGTAATGGATTTACCATTAATGCTTACTCGTCCTTCATCTATTAGTTTTTCAGCTTCACGCCTTGAACAAACCCCTGCTAGGGCTAAAAATTTATTTAAACGCATGAGCTTACAAATTTTTCTATAATTAAACGGTCAATTGGGTCAACAAAGTATTCTGGGTGCCATTGGGTGCCAAAACAAAATGGGTGATTGGGATGTTCTATACCTTCAATTAAACCATCTTCAGATAGTGCATTAGCTACAAGTCCGTTGCCTAGTTTGTGAATCCCTTGGTGGTGTGATGAATTAACCCGTGCCTGCAACTGTTTAGACAACAAGTGAAGCTTTGTATTTGGGATAATTTCAATTCTATGGGCCGCTTCTGTTGGTGGATTGGTTAACGTGTGTCTAATATCACTGGGTAGTTGCGATGGAATGTCTTGATATAGCGTTCCACCATGAATAATATTCAATAATTGGTGCCCGCCACAAATACCCAAAACAGGTTTGTTAGTTGGCATAAATGCCTCTAAAAGTGCTTTTTTAAATTGACTGCGTTTAATGCGTATTTTGGTAGTTTCGTGAATTTCAGCTGCATTATACATATGAGGATCATGATCGAAATGGCCACCAGTAATTATTAATCCATCAAATCGTTTAACATATTCAGTAATCAAACTGTGTTCGTAACCAATAAAACAAGGTATAGCACCTGACGCTGCAATTGCATCATGATAGCGATGTTTTACAGCATACCAAGGATATTTTGAATACCAAGCAGCCTCTGGTTCATGGATTACATCTAAGTAGTCCATGGGTATAGCAATTAAAGGACTTTTCATAAAATTTTAAATTGTAATGCTTTTTATACTTATTTATAACACAAAACCATGGTGTGTGCTACCTACAAGTAATGGTTTGTGCGCTAAACCTAAATTTATCTCGCAACCTAATACGGGATATTTTAAAAGATTATCCTAACAGTTTATGCCAACTTAGCTTTTCCTGGTTTTCATGGCTAATTATGAAATCTTTATGCACAGTTGCATTGTTCAGTACAATAATTCTTTCAGCAACAATACTTATAAAATCTAGGTCATGACTGGCAATTAACATTGTAACTCCTTGGTTTTTTAAAATTGTAAACAATTCAGCAACATTTTTACCGCTTAATCCGTCTAACCCTGAAGTAGGCTCGTCACATAATAGCAAATCAGGCTCAAGAACTAACGCTCTGGCAATTGCTGTTCTTTGCCGTTGTCCACCGGAAATTTGGCTAGGCATTTTGTCGTAGGCACTTTGCATGCCTAATTTTTCAAGGGTTGCTTTAGCCTTTCTTTGCGCATCACTATCGCTAATTTTTTGGTTAACTTTCAGTGCGTACATTACGTTTTGCAGTACATTAAGATGCGGGAAAAGCTGAAAGTATTGAAAAACAAAGCCGGTTGAAACTTTATGTTCGATTGTTCCATTATCTAACTTTTCAAGACCTTGAATACACCGCAATAATGTTGATTTACCACTGCCTGATGGGCCAGCTAAGGCCACAATTTGCCCTGTAGTTAAAGAAAAACTTACATTTTTAAGTATTGTATTTGGGCCGAAAGCCTTTGTTGCATTTGTAATTTTAAGCATGGTGCCACCTTTGTTCTAGTTTTTTTCCAATAAATTCAATTGTTTTAATTAGTAAATAGTAAATAATTCCAGCAAGGCACATAGGCTCAAAATAATTGTATGTTTCTGCGGCTAGGGTCTGGGCACGCCGCATAATATCTATTTCTCCTAAAACGGAAACTAGGGCGGTTTCTTTGGTTAATGTGACGATTTCATTAATTAACGCAGGAAATACGTTGCGCAAAACTTGTGGTAAAATAATATCTTTCCATGTGTGAAATTTTGATATGCCTAAAGCCTGGCAAACTTCAAATTGCCCCTTAGGCAAGCTTTGCAACCCAGACCGTAATATTTCCGCAAGGTAAGCGGCAGAATTTATGCCAAGGGTTAAAACACCGGCTACTAAAACACTTAATTTAATGCCAATAAGGGCAGGGGCTGCAAAATAGACAAAGCTAAGCTGTAATAAAACCGGTGTCCCCCTGATTACTGAAATTACGCTAGCAATTGCCCAAACTCCATGTTTCAGCTGCCTAGAAACTGCAAGGAAAATCCCCAGTATACCACCTAAGAATATTGCCAAAAAACTATAGGTAAGTGTGGTTGGTAATCCTTTGGCAACAAATAAAAAATCATCAATCACATTGTGCTTGGTAATTTTAGTGTTCCTTTCAACCCATTTGTTTTCCAACGCTTTCAACGTGCCACCGGCTTTTAATTTTTCGATGATGTTATTAACTTTTTCCAGTAATTTAGAACCTTTTTTAAGCACAACAGCGCTGCCTTCAGCTGCGTTGCCAACTATCGTGTAAGCTAAATTTTTGGAATTTTTAATAAATTCTTTTGCTTGAATTACTTCAATCAAAACTCCATCTACATGTCCTGCCTTTAGGGCTTCTACCATTTGTGTTGCAACATCCATAGGTACTATTTTTGTGTTAGGTGCATTCTTGTTCAGCCAAATTTGCATGTTTGAACCCAATTGGCAGGCAACTGATTTGCTGTTTAAATTATCTGTGCTAATTAGAGCATCAATTTTATGCAAAATCGCCAATTCATCAAAGTGATAGGGGGTTGAAAAATCAAAATTTTTACGTCTTTCTTCATTGGGACCAACTGACGAAATGACCATATCAATTTCCCCCTGGTTAAGCGCACTTAAAAGGCTTGCAAAGGCCATATCTTTAAATTCAATTTTAACACCAAGTTGTTTGCTAATTTCTTTAGCTAGGTCAACATCTAAGCCAATAATTTCCTCACCTTGCTTAAATTCAAATGGAGGGTAATCAGCTGATAAACCAACGGTTATTTTTTCAGGGGATGCCATTAATTGGCATATAAACAAACACACCAATAGTATTTTGCCAAACATTTTAAATCCGATTTAATCCACTATTATGAATGTATATTCAGTAGCTTGCTGTGTCAAGGCAATATGGATATAATTTCAAAAAATGAATATGTGAGAATTTATGAGTCGCTTACCATTTGAAGATGAGGTTTTGCTTAAGTTAGTTAAAAGCAAGGATTATACAGAGCAAGCTGATCTGCAAGTGGCACTTAAATCTGGTGGGGTGGAAATGCCGCAAGCAACGCTTTCCAGGCGTTTGAAAAAATTAAATATCGCCAAAGTCAGTGGAATTTATCAAATTATTAAGCAAAATACTTTAAATCCCATCGTTAAAATTACTGAAGTTGGGCCAAATTTGTTAATTATCAATACCTTGCCGGGGCATGCGAATAGTGTTGCTTATCTTATTGATGATGAATTTATAAGTGATCAGTTACATGGTATTTTGGGCTCACTCGCAGGGGATGACACAATTTTTGTAGCAATTAACCCTAAGAAGTTTGACCTTGCTGTTGAACACTTGAAAAAATTTTTCCAAAAAGATATTTAAAACGCAGAAAAACATGAAAAAAATCTAATGATTATAGTTGCCAAAGGGGTTGGTTTTAAGTATCCTTAATAGAGTCAAATCACGCGGGCGTGGTGGAATTGGCAGACACACCAGACTTAGGATCTGGCGACGCAAGTCATGGGGGTTCAAGTCCCTCCGCCCGCACCAAATAACAATAATGGAATTTTATGAGCCTATCTGTTCAAAAAGTGCGTGAACAAGACGCCACGATTGATTTTAAAGCAACCCTTAAGCCAGCTGCTTATGGGCTAGAGCTAGACAACTGGTTTTCTAAAAAATCAAAAACAATGCGAATTGATGGTTTTCGCCCAGGTAAGGTGCCTCTTTCTATAGTAAAAACTAGGTACCTTGGTGATGCTACCAATTCTGTGGTTAATACACTTATCGATCGTGCTATCAAGGAAATTGGCAAAGAACATAAGGTTCGTATTGCTGGCCAACCGCAAGTTACTATTGAAAAAGCTGATAGCGCGGAAGGTTTTGAATGTTTAGTTGTTGTTGAGTGTTTGCCAACTATTGAATTGCAGGATTTTTCAAAAATCAATTGTGAAGAATTAATCGTTGAATTTAGCGACAACGAAATTGATGAATACGTGAGTAATCTTTTTGAACGTCACAAAGGTTTTGAAAAAGAAACTAAATCAGGTAAGGCTGTTTGGGGTGACAAAGCTGTTGTTGTGATGCAGTTGGCTGATGGCTCAGAGCCATTGGAAAGCCAAGATTTAGTGCTTGATAAAGAAAATCCAGATGAATCATTGCAGCAGTTAATGCAAGCAGTTATTGGGCTTTCTATTGGTGAAAAAGCTGAAACTGAAATTGTTTATTCTGATAATTATCCAAAAGCTGATATGGCCGGAAAAACAATCAAAATTTTGGCAACCCTTGAAGCAGTTTATTCACCAAAGAAATTCAAATTTGATGATGACTTTGCCAAAGAATTTGACTGTGAAAATATGGCGGCATTGCGCACCAAGGTGCTTGAAGTGCACCAAGCTGATCAGAAAAAATTAGTGGCACTGTTTCATAAACGTCAAATTTTAGATGATTTGAACAGGCAATATAGTTTTGCTTTGCCAAAATCAGCTGTAGATATTGAGTTCAAACAAATTTGGCAACGTTTACAAAAAGAAATTGATGATTCTAAGCAACGTGGCGATTATGAAGATGATATTAATTTATCAGAAGTTGAAGTTGAATACCGTGAAATTGCTGAACGTCGTGTAAAGCTTGGTTTACTAGTTTCTGAAATTGCTAAAGTTCATAAAATTGAATTGACCAATGAAGATTTGCAGCAGGCCATTCTTGCAGAAGCAATGCGCCAACCTAAGCATGCTAAAGAAATTTTTGATTTTTATACTAAAAATTCTGATGCTTTGCAAAGTTTGTCAGCTCCCCTAATTGAAGATAAAGTTGTTAATCTTGTTTTTGAAAAAGCTAAGAAAAAGCAAAGCAAAATTTCCCACAAAGAATTGTCTGTAAAATTAAAGGGTGTTCTTCCTGGTTATGATGGCGAAGAACAGCCGAAAGCTCAAAAAACATTAAAAAAATTGTCTAAAGAAGGTAATTCTGACGGCGAAGTAGCACCAGCCAAGAAGGCCACAAAAACGAAAGGCGAATAGCATGGTGTTAAACCGTTCCTTAAATCAGCACGATATTTTATCAACTTTGGTGCCAATGGTTGTTGAACAAACTGGTCGTGGCGAACGTGCTTACGATATTTATTCAAGGCTATTAAAAGAGCGTATTATCTTTTTAACAGGACAGATTTTTGATGAAATGTCATCATTAATCTGTGCACAGTTATTGTTTTTAGAAAGTGAAGATCCTGATAAGGATATTTACATGTACATTAACTCTCCAGGTGGAGTAGTTACTGCAGGATTATCAATTCTTGATACCATGAACTACATTCGTTGCGACGTAGCAACGGTGTGCTTAGGTCAAGCATGTTCAGCTGGTTCACTGCTATTGACTGCAGGAACTAAAGGTAAACGCTATGCCCTAACCAATTCAAGAATCATGATTCATCAACCTCATGGTGGGGCACAAGGTCAAGCTACTGACATTGAAATTCAAGCGCGTGAAATTTTGAATTTACGCGCTCGTTTAAATCGTATTTATGCCGATTGCACAGGCCAGCCCTTAGAAACAATCAATGAAGTTATGGAACGTGACCGTTTTATGTCAGCTGAAGAAGCTGTTGCATATGGTTTAATTGATCATGTTCAAGCTAAGCGTCCCTTGAGTTTTTCTAGCGACAAACCTCTAAGTAGGTAAAAAGCTTAACATAAGTTATGGATTGCCGCTTGTGGCGGTAATCCATTTTTGCATTACAGCTTTTCTATTAGTTTTTTATGTGCATATTTATTTCTTACGCCACCTTGTTCTAATAAATATTTCTCAACTTTAGACTGGCTAAAATCAATAGCCTCATCTAGCGGTGTATAGCCAGAATTATAACAATTTAAAGCCTTCGAATTATTTTCAATAATTGCTTTTACAATATCTAAATATCCACCCCTGCATGCCAAGGCTATTAAGTATGCCTGATGCGAATCTGAATATGGGTTTGACTCTTGCGGATTATCATTAATTAATTTAATGATTTTTTCTTCCGTTATGTCATTGCTTCCAACATATCTAACCATAGTTATTAATTTATGTTTCAGTGCGCAGTTTTTTATAGCGTATTGTATTGCTTCATTGCTGAGTTCCCTGGTTTGCCTACGCAGTGATGGTGGCATTATGGGAGACTCAAGGTCAATTAAATTATCTACAGGAAAAACACTAAAAATGCTGCATATTAATATGAAAAATCTAAACATACACAAACTTCATTAAAATATAAATACATTAAATGCGCTTTACAATGATAAATATAACATTAAATAGTTAATATATTGCTAATTTAGCTTGTATAATTTTAAGCAATTTCCACCATTGCAAAAAAGTGCTCCGCAAGCTATAAATAATGGATTGCCGTTGTGGCTCAGTGGTAGAGCACACCCTTGGTAAGGGTGAGGTCGTGAGTTCGATTCTCCCCAACGGCACCATCAACTTTATTTAAAGGTGTTGCTTTCATTCAATTTAAAGATTCCCAAATTTTTTGTGCCATTCAAAACGAATTGGCGCGTCAACAAAATCAGATCGAATTAATTGCTTCTGAAAATATTGTAAGCTCTGCTGTATTGCAGGCCCAAGGTTCTGTACTTACTAATAAATACGCTGAAGGCTATGCAGGTCGTCGTTATTATGGCGGTTGCGAACATGTTGATGAAGTTGAAGTTATTGCAATAGATCGCCTGAAACAACTTTTTGGCAGTAATTTTGCAAATGTACAACCTCATTCTGGTGCGCAGGCTAATCAGGCCGTGTTCTTGGCACTATTAAACCAAGGTGATACGGTTTTAGGAATGGATCTAAGCTCTGGTGGTCACCTTACCCATGGTTGCAAATTTAATTTTTCTGGAAAGCACTATAACGCTATAGCCTATGGTGTTAACGATACCACCCATTTAATTGATTACGGTGAAGTTGAAGCTTTGGCTATACAACACCAACCAAAAATGATTATTGCTGGCGCTTCAGCTTATACACGATTTATTGACTTTAATAAATTCCGCCAAATTGCTGATAAAGTCGGTGCATTTTTAATGGTAGACATGGCGCATTATGCTGGATTGATTGCCGGTGGGGTATACCCAACTCCAGTCCCTTTTGCTGACGTTATTACATCAACCACTCACAAAACTATGCGTGGTGCCCGCGGTGGTATGATTTTAACTAACCGTGAGGATATTGCAAAAAAAATTAATAGTGCTGTATTTCCGGGTTTGCAGGGCGGGCCACTAATGCACGTTATTGCAGCTAAAGCTGTAGCATTTGGTGAGGCGCTTCAACCAGAATTTAAAGACTATGCCTTTCAAGTTGTCAAAAACGCCAAAGTTTTGGCCGAGGTTTTGCTTGATGCTGGAATAGATCTTTTAAGTGGTGGCACTGATTGCCATATGTTATTGCTTGATTTACGCTCTTTAGGAATTACTGGAAAAGATGCTGCTCATGTTTTAGAACAAGCCAATATCACTTGTAATAAAAATGGCATACCAAAAGACCCGCATCCACCAACAATTACTAGTGGTATTCGTTTAGGCACACCAGCAGCAACTACACGTGGCTTTAAAGAACATGAGTTTCGCCAAGTTGGCCAAATGATCGCTAATGTTTTAAAAGCATTTGTGCAAGGTAATGCAGAATCTGTTGTAGCAGCCACCAAAGAAGAAGCTATCAAACTATGTCAGCGCTTCCCAATTTATGAAGGGCTAAGTTATTAATTATGAGCATTTTTCACCTAGCAATTCCAAGTCATGACCTGGCTCTTTCAAAAGAATTTTATACAAAATCTTTTGGTGCAACTGTTGGTAGAGAGTATCCACATTATGTGATTTTTAATTTTTTTGGTCATCAGGTTGTTGTTCATCTGAACGTTGATGGTGTTGAAAAAGAAGTTAAAATGTATCCGCGCCATTACGGTATCATTTTAGAAAATAAAGATGATTTTGATAAAATCTACAACATGTGTAAAAAATCTAATGCGCCATTTTTTGAAGAATTATTTGAACGTTATCAAAATACAGCAGGGTGGCACTTTAGTTTTTTTGTTTCAGATCCATCAAAAAACTTAATTGAATTGAAATACTACGTAAATCAAGAAGATATTTTTAATTAAACAGAACAATAGTTAGTTGTAAAATTTTATTTTTTTAACGTATACCTACTTGCTTCAAAAGACGACCATGCAAGCATAACCTAAAAAATAAGGATTAATTATGGTCATGCCTTACCTTACCTTATTAGTCAATAATACTTGTGCTTTAATTATGGAGGTATAGTATGTCTATAACCTTGCTATCTTTGGAAAATAAGAAGTTGCATATAACAGATGCAACAGAACCGATAGGCTATTCAAGTAAAGTATTTATTTTAGGTGTGTGTTTATTTTCAACGAGTTTAGCATTAGGGGTGTCAGGTCCTTATTCTAGTTCAAGTTGTAATAACTCTCATGCTTTATTAAGAGGGTCTATGGTTATTAATTCACATGGTCATTTAGAAATTGGTGGAGTGGATATGGTTACGTTAGCAATACCTAGCCAGTATCCAATATATGTTATTGATGAAGTGCTTGTTCGTAAAAATATGCGTGATTATGTTGTTTGCATAAAAAAATTTTATAGCAATCCAGGGTTGGTTTTCTATGCTTCTAAGGTGCTTATGAACTTAGCATTTTGTAAAATGGCACAGGTTGAAGGAATGGGTCTAGATGTTTCTACCATAGGAGAGCTTTATACAGCTATAAAAGCTGATTTTCCGATGGAAAACGTAATTATGCATGGTAATAACAAGTCTGAAGAAGAAATAAAGTTAGCTTTAGAATCAGGTGTTGGCAGAATTGTTGTCGATAACTTAGATGATATTAAGTTAGTTGCGAATATTGCTAAGGAACTTGGCAAGGTGAAGAATGTTTTGGTGCGTATAACTCCCGGTATTTACGTTCACACTAACGTTCATATGGCCACAGGTAGTAATGAATCCAAATTTGGTTTTACTCTTGACAACAATGATGCAGAAGAGGCCATTGCAATGATTTTGGCTGATCCTAATTTAAAATTTATTGGTATTCACGTTCACATAGGTTCACAAATATTAGATATTTCTGATTATATAAAGGCTATAGATGTTGTTACTTCTTTTATTAAAAAATTGTACGATGAGAAAGTTATTATTAATGAATTAAATTTAGGTGGAGGTCTTGGTATAATCTACAATAGTGACGATAAAAAAATTGAAATAGAAGACTTTATAAAAACAATAACTACACACCTTATAGCAAAAATTTCAGAGCAAAAATTGCCGTTGCCTAAGCTAATGCTTGAACCTGGCAGGTCTATTGTAGGAGAGGCAGGTACTACCATTTACAAAATTGGTGCTACAAAAACTAGAAATAAACAAATTTATGCTGCAGTTAATGGTGGAATGAATGACAATATCCGCCCTTCCTTATATCAGGCGAAATATTGCGCAGTTATGGCCAATAGGATGAATGAGATTGCTAATGTAGATACTAAAATAGTAGGAAAATCCTGTGAATCAGGGGATGTTCTGATAGAGCAGGTTTTTTTACCGTCCCCAAATAGAGGAGATATTTTGGCGGTCCTTTCTACAGGTGCATATAACTACTCAATGGCAAGCAATTACAATAGGATTCCTATTCCTGGCATGGTATTGGTTAAAGCTGGCAAGGTGGATTGGATTGTTAAGCCTCAAACATTGGAAGACCTTATCAGGAACGATGTTTTACCATCTAACTAGAAGTCCAGCTCACTTAACCACCATGAATTGCTTCATGGTGGTTACTCGATTACTAAAAAATTTTGATGATAAGCAAAGTTGCGTTAAATTAATTTTGTTTTTTGCGTAGAAAAATTGTCAAGAAATACGGTACATGATAGCAGTTCAATTTTTATAATGGGTGGCTGAGTGAGCTTTTTATCAAGTTTAAGTCGCCAACAAAAAGAAGCTGTTTGGCTTTTGCAATTTGTTTATAAAACAAAATTTAAGCTTCATCCAACTTGCAATGACAAGGTTAACTTAGTGGGTTCATGTTCTAGTTTTACTGATGCATTGCAAATCTTAGCCCAGTCATAAATTAAAATTCCTATGGCATGGCGGCTAGTCGGCTGCAAAATTTCACTCACAATGGCTTCAGCTGTTTCCTTGGGAATAAAACATTTTTTACCTTCTAAAGCATCAGCTATTACTAAACCATTATCTGCATCAATTGTAACCTTCCCACCCCGTGGTAAGCTTTCAATGGCAACCATAGCAAATGCCAACAAAAGTCGAACATACACTCCTTGGTATTCATTAGCTGGTAAAAAAACAACCTCAATAGATTTAAGTTTAGCCAATGGACGAATGGCTGCTGCAGCATCAGCAAAATTAGGTGAATTTTCACCTCCAGTTAGCATAATTCGCCAATAATGAATTCGCTTACTTAAGCTTTCAATACTATCTTCTATTAAATCAGCAGAAGAATTTGGCATTAAATTTTTAATATCATCAATACACAAGTTTAGTGCCCCCATTGGTGCAGCAAGATCGTGTAAAGTTTTGGCAAATAGCAGTTGCGTTTTATTGTTTAAAAAGTGATTTGGCATATTCTAAGCACTCCTTGTGATTTGGCACAAAATTATTTTGTACCCACCAATTTTTGGTATTCTTTAAATAGCTTCCAACAATTGTTCCGGGTAGGCAACCAAGTTTTAAAAGATCTTTTCCTGTTAATGGAAGTATTGGTTCCAAAACTTGCCAGAATGGTTTTGAAAATTCCGCTTTTGCTGAAGTTGAAAATTTTGCTGCCCAAAAATAAACAAGTTCTTTGGCTATTGTGCCATACCTTAAGTAAAGTTCACGAAAATCTTGTTCAAAAACAATAGACTCAGCAGCTTCTAGCCACATATTTTGAGCTTTGGTTAAATTAAGCCGGTGCGTCAAACACTTTACATGCGCAGTTGGCAAAAGTAAATTAGTATAAAGTAATGGGTCATTTCCTTGATAATTTGTACTTGCCTCCAAATTTAGTGGTCCGCCAAATAAAGTTAGATCAACGCCAGACTCACAAACGTGCTTTAAAACACTAGCTGTATTAGCATTTAATAGGGTTTTTGACCATTCATGCCAGACTCTGGTACCTGATAAATAAGCTAAACCTTGCTGATGCTTAATACATGCATTGAAACTATCTTGGTTAAGATTACTACCATAAATTGCGCTAAATCGAAAAAATCTTAAAATACGCAAATAATCTTCTTGAACCCTAATTTCGACATTACCAATAAAACATACATTTTTTGAATACAAATCATTTTGGCCATTAAAAAAATCAATAATTGGTGAATTTTTTTTACCATCCCAGTACAAAGCGTTGATCGTAAAATCACGGCGCAGTGCATCTTTCGCTAAATCCTTGGTGAAAACAACTTGGGTGTGTCTACCATTGGGGTGAATATCTTTACGCAAAGTAGTAATTTCAAGCCATAAGTCTTGGTAATTAATACGTACACAGCCATAGGATAATGCATTTAGGTTAATTTCGTAATTTTTAAAAACTTTAATAATGACCTCTGGTGTAGCAATTGTTGCTAAATCATAGTCATTAATTTTTTTGCCAATTAAGAAATCACGTACGCAACCTCCAACAAACCAACTGCTATAACCAGCATTTTGTAGTTGGTACAGTGCGTAAATGGCGCGTTCATCAAACAATTGATAATTCATTAATCCTCCATATTACTTGTTTACCAGGAATTTATTGGTTATGCATCTTGGGTAACGCAAAAAATTTTGTTAAAGTTTTATTAAATGTAATTTTTGGTGTCTATGAATTTTTTTTGGTGGGTGTTTTTAGTATTTTTTGCTCTTTGTGGTTGCTCAAACACCCAAGATACTGAATTTTCCAAACAACAAAATATTGAAGAAGATGAATTTAGCCTAGCAGAACCTGACCCATTAGAACTATTTAACCGCTACATGTATGGATTTAATCAAATTTTAGATGCAGCAATCATTAAACCAGTAGCAATTGCCTATGAACTAGGTACCCCAGAAAATGTAAAATACTGCACAAAAAGCTTTGTAAAAAATGCTTATGGTCCAATCAACTTAATAAATTATACATTGCAAGGCAAAATAGAAACTGCTGCAAAAACTACTTTGCGATTTGTCTTAAATACAACATTTGGTTTATTTGGTTTGATTGATTTTGCTGAATTTATTGGTATTTCTGAGGAATTAACCAGCTTTAATGAAACCTTAGCAACATGGGGGATTGAGTCTGGTTCATACATTATGTTGCCAATTCTAGGGCCAACTACATTTAGAGGAATATGCGGCTATGCCTTTGACTGGTTCGCTGATCCTCTTAGAATCTGTGCGAATAATGATGCTAGGCTTCAAAAAGTACTGCTGGGTGCCACTGTTGCAAATATTATTTCCACTCGAGCTGATTTATTAGATAGTTTAGATGACATCTACACGACATCTCCGGATTCTTATGTTACGATTCGAAGCATAGTCTTTCAACGTCAGCAAAAAATTGATAACAAGATGCAGAAAGGACAAGCAGATGACTAAAAGAATTGGTATTTTAACCAGCGGAGGAGACTGTTCTGGTTTAAATGCCGCAATTCGTGCTATTACCGTACATGCTATTGAGCATTATGGTTGGGAAGTCTTTGGCATATTAAAAGGAACCAGTGGCTTGATTCGCAGACCTATGGAATATGTTTCTTTGACTTTGAAAAATTGTGACTCAAGCATGTTGCGATCAGCCGGGACTATTTTGGAAAGTACCACAAAAGAAAATCCTTTTTTCTTTCCAGGTGATGATGGCAGTAAAGCTGACAGGTCTGATGATGCAATAATTGGTTATCAAGATCTTAATTTAGACGCAATTATTGCCATTGGTGGCGATGGCAGTATGCGAATTAATAGTCGTCTTGCCAAAAAAGGTGGTATGAACTTAGTTTGCATCCCAAAAACTATTGATAATGATTTGGCACAAACTGATTACTCAATTGGCTACCACACAGCAATTACGGTTGCAACTGAAGCAATGGATCGTTTACAGCCAACCGCTGCTAGCCATCAACGAGTCATGATTCTAGAGGTTATGGGGCGTGATGCAGGGCATATTGCTTTAGCATCTGGCATTGCTGGAGGCACTGATGTGATATTAGTTCCAGAAATTCCTTATAAAATTGAATCAATTTGTGAGCACATTAAAAATATTAACAAGGCAGGGCGAAATTTTGCCTTAATCACAGTTTCTGAAGCAATTAAAACTGAAAATGGTGAACAAGTTGTACGCGGAAAATCGATTAACGAACGTCCCCGCTATGGTGGTGTTTCCCAGTATTTAAGCTCAGAAATCGAATCAAGATTAAATGCAGATACACGTTTTACAGTGTTGGGTCATGTGCAACGTGGCGGACAACCAACGGCACAAGATCGTATTTTAGCCACAGTCTTTGGTGTAAAAGCTGTTGATATGGTTGCAGAGCAAGACTTTGGTAAAATGGTGGCCTGGCGCAACAACCAGGTTGAAGCCGTGCCAATTGATAGTTCAATCGATACTTATAATGGGGTCGATCCTAATGGGGTATTAATTAAAACTGCAAAAGCAATGGGCATTTATGTTGGTGAAATTTAGTTGCAAAAGAAAAATTGCAGATTATTTAAGTAAAATTAATCATTTATTAATGAGTATTATGGTATATGTAAAATCAAGAGCAGCTCTTCAGATATTACTTCACAGGAAAATAATTTTTAGCACCCCGGTCAAACCCAATGTTAATAAGGGTTTCAAGGATTATTGAAAATATCACAGAACTTTATTCTACCGCATTTCTACCATCCGGTGCTTTCGATACAAAAAATATCTTATTGACAGAATGAGCGATAAGTTAAAGAATTAAACCAGTTGATGGTGCTGTTATGGGATCCGTTAAATGTCAAGAGTTCAATTTTTAGATCTGTTTATGAAATATTGCGAGTATTTTCCAGAAAAAGAAAAAGGCATCAAAATCTACAGCTATTTCCTTGAAAAATCCGAGTTTATTGCCGCGACCATGAAATGTAACGAAGTCTTAACTGAGGGTTATTTTGTGAACACTAGGTGTTTGTTGCAAGAAATGGAAGTTGACGTTTTTAAAAACGATATTTCTATTTATTTTGTAGAATGTCCATATGGCAAAAATGTTAACGAGGTTAGCTTTATGGATTTTTTAAAAGATAGTAATAAATTTTATGCGCACAAAGGTTACCTTTGTCGTAATGAATTGGAGTCAGTAAGATTAGAATTCGATAGTCGTATTTTGCGTGTGTTATTTGAAAAAAATAAGCCATCTGATTCGGATGGTCCACGTTTTTGGGGCAATAATCATAACCAAAGACAGGATGAATTATATGCTTTGGTCAAGAACAATGGGGAAAATATTTTAAAAACACATGGCAAATCCTTTAGAGACCTTACCAAAGAAGAATTTAGAGATTATATCGAAAACATCCTTAAGCAAAAGGATAGTCAGCATATAGTCGATCATTTGTGGTATGCGCTGAGAAATGATTAAATTACCCGTTGTGGCCATCTTGCTCATGTCAATATAGTTCAGGGGCTCCAACTACCAAGCGCAGAATTTTATAGTAATTTTGTATTTGAGACAACCCCAAAACCCAACATTGTCATGACAATGCTAAAATGACCAAAATAGCATTGTCGTGACAATGCTGAAATAGCCAAAACAGCGTTGTCGCAACGATGCAGTCATTTTCCGCTACCAACAAATTAATCTTCACAATATAATCCAATCCTCTCAATACCCCGCAATCATTAACATAATGGCTTAATTAAGGCCTTTACTAGGCTTACTTTGCCTTATCATAATTCTTTTAGTTATACAATCCCCAAAACCAACATTGTCATGACAATGCTAAAATGACCAAAACAGCATTGTCGTGACAATGCTAAAATAGCCAAAACAGCGTTGTCGCAACAATGCCGTCATTTCTGACTACCAACAAATTAATCTTCAAAATATAAGCTAATCCCCTCAATGCCCCGTAGTCATTAGCATACTGGCTTAATCCAGGCTTTTGTCAAGCTTGTGTTGCCTTATCATAATTCTTTTAGTTATACAATCCCCAAAACCAACATTGTCATGACAATGCTAAAAAGGCCAAAACAGCATTGTCATGACAATCTTCACCTTTGGGCAATATTTTATGGTTTTATTTTTCTAGCGATTGGCACATTAACCACTAAAACGCATAGGAGATCAAAATGCCCCGCGCAAAAGCAAAACAAAAATCACCTTCGCCTACACCTGCTTTTAATCTTGAAGATTGCTATTACAGCACCAGAGAGCTCTCTGGTCTCCTCAATATTTCCATGAGCACTTTGGCTGACTATCGCCGTAAGGGAATTGGGCCGCAATACATTTCGGTAGGCTATCGTAGCTGCCGTTATGCCAAGACAGAGGTTTTAAAATACATAGAGGAAAGAACCCGTGCATCAACCTCAGCCACCAGAAACTATGCCCTATAAACAGAAAAGGATAATACCTATGACTACTCTTGAGCCCAATAAACTTTCTATTAGCCATGATGACCTTAATTTTATCAAAACCCTTTACTACACATCTGTTAAGGATTTGTTGGAAATGGATCAAGCCAGTATCAGTCGCTTCATTAGCAAAACCGAGGTGGTTTGCCGCTGGCTAGAGGGTATTCAAAAACTCAGCCATGCCCTAGAAAACAAGGGGAAATAATTATGGCTCTCCCTATTATTTCAGCAGACCAACGTTTAGCCGAAAAACGCGGAATCAAAGGCTGCATCTTCGGCAAATCAGGCATTGGTAAGACTTCACTATTGTGGACATTACCTGAAGCTACCACCCTGTTCATTGATCTTGAGGCCGGTGATTTGGCAATTGAAGGCTGGCAAGGTAGTACAATACGACCCCGCACTTGGGAAGAGTGCCGCGACCTTGCGGTATTGATTGGTGGCGCTAATCCAGCGATGCGAGCCAACCAAAACTATAGCCAGCAACATTTTGATTTCGCCTGTAAACACTTTGGCGACTTATCTTCAGATGAGTTCAACGCCTTTGAAACAATGTTTATTGACTCCCTCACAGTAGCGGCACGTCTATGCTTTCAATGGTGTAAAGGTCAGCCTGAAGTGGTTAGCGACAAAACAAAGAAACTTGATATGCGCGGTGCTTATGGGCTGCTTGCTCAAGAGATGTTGGCCTGGATTATCCAGTTGCAGCACACCAGAAACAAAAACATCTGGTTTTTAGGCATTCTCGATGAAAAAACCGATGACTACAATCGCCGGTATTTTGAGCCCCAGATTGAAGGAACCAAAACTGGACTGGAATTGCCTGGGATCGTCGATCAAGTGATTACCATGGCCGACATTGACTATCAGGCTGATGGAAGCAAGATCAATCCCTACCGTGCCTTTCTCTGCCACACGATTAATCCCAAAGGCTATCCAGCTAAGGATCGCTCTGGACGTCTTGATTGCCTTGAAAAACCCGATCTAGGTCAACTCATGGCCAAGATTAAGGGCAGTGCTAAACCCATAGCCCAACGTCTCTATTATACGATGCCCAGTAAAGCAGCTGGTCAATCAACCCAAACTACAACCACAACTACAGGAGCATAACCAATGAGTTACACATTAAAAGACGAACTAAATTTTTTAGACTTTCAAGGTGCAGAACCACAACAAGAATTTGACCTGATTCCAAAGGGTACGGTTGCCAAGGTCAATATGACTATTAAACCAGGGGGTTATAACGATGCTGAGAGAGGCTGGACTGGTGGCTACGCGACCGCTAGCTCAACTACTGACTCAGTTTATCTTAATTGCGAGTTTGTTATTCTCGAAGGGCCATTTGCCAAACGCAAGGTTTGGAGCCTTATTGGCTTATATAGCCCGAAGGGTCCGACCTGGGGCAATAGTGGTCGCAGCTTTATCCGAGCAATTTTAAACTCAGCCCGGGGTTTTGCAGAAAAAGATAACTCACCCCAAGCAATCGCTGCCAGGCAAATTAAAGCGATTGAGGAGCTCAATGGCATTGAGTTTGTAGCTAAAATTATCGTAGAGAAAAACCAAAAGGGGGAAGAACGCAACCTCATCAAAATCGCTGTGACCAAAGATCACAAAGATTATGACAAAAGTGGGCAGTCAGTGCAGTCACAGTCTAAAACTTTAGCCGCCCCAATTTGGGCTTAATCGGTAAGGGAGCAACTTATGTTACTTAGGCCTCGACAAAAAGCATTGGTCAATCGAGCGGTTAAAGCTTTACGCCAACACAATAATACCCTAGCGGTTGCCCCAACAGGAGCGGGTAAAACGATTATGTTGGCGGCCGTGATTGGCGAGCTTTGTAAAGCTGCAACCACTAAAACTTGCGTGGTCGCCCATCGCGATGAGCTAACTGCGCAAAATGAGGCCAAGTTTCGTCTGGTCAACCCAGGGCTTTCAACCAGTATCTTTGATGCAGGTGTTAAATCATGGCAAGGGAGTGCTACCTTTGCCATGGTGCAGACCTTATCGCGAAAAAGTAATCTCTTGAGCATGCCAAGCCTTGATTTGCTGGTGATTGATGAAGCGCATCATGCCAGGGCCGAGAGTTATCTGCGGATTATCAACCATGCCCAAAGCATTAATCCCCAAATCAAGCTTTTAGGAATGACGGCAACCCCTAATCGGGGGGATAAAAAAGGTTTGCGTCCCGTCTTTTCTAACGTTTGTGATCAAATTACCGTCAATGAGCTAATTACTTCTGGCCACCTTGTCCGCCCCCGCACTTTTGTAATGGATGTGGGGGTGCAAAAGAGACTCAAAGAAACCAAAAAAACTGCGGGTGATTATGACATGGCAGAAGTTGAACACATCATGAATACCATGCCAATTAATCAAGCGGTGGTTACCCATTGGCAAGAAAAAGCCTTTGACCGGCAAACTGTAGTGTTTTGCTCCACAGTCAAACATGCGCTTGATGTCCAGAGGTGTTTTGTTAAAAGTGGAATTGCGGTGGTACTGGTTCATGGGGAGATGTCAGAACTTGAGCGTGAACAGACTTTGAGTGCTTACGCCACAGGTGCTGCTCAAGTAATTGTCAATGTCGCCGTATTAACTGAAGGTTGGGATCACCCACCGACCTCTTGCATTGTGCTGCTGCGCCCAAGTTCTTACAAATCAACCTATATCCAAATGGTAGGTCGAGGTTTACGGACCCTCAACCAAGAAGAACATCCGAACCTAGTTAAAAATGATTGTATGGTTTTAGATTTTGGTACGGCAAC
>CANMNU010000007.1 GCA_947499175.1 Alphaproteobacteria bacterium | reverse complement strand
ACTGGATTTTAGATGTCAGTTTCAATGATGATGCTTCGAGAATTCGTAAAGGCAATGGCCCACAAAATATTGGTATCATCAAACATACAGCCTTAAATATGCTGCAGCAAAATAGACAACAAAAGCGTGAGTCTATCAAGGGATTACGCAAGGCTGCTGGTTGGAATGATGAGCGTTTGACACAAATTATTCAACAATGATTTTAATGAGGTTGCCCTGAAAAAATTGTGCGGGTTCATAATGAATAATCTAAAGATTTCTTAAACTATCCCCAAGAAATGCCACCACAGATAGCCAATGCCAAGCCAAATAGCAATATTAACCAAACTTATGATAAACCCATACAACCACCATTCGCCAACTTCTACGTATCCCATACCAAAGTATAAAGCAGCTGATCCCGTAGAATAATGGGTTATGCTGGAAAACAGTGAACTGAAAAATCCTAAAAGTAATGCTGACATTAACGGTGGAGCACCAGCGATAATTGCCACACTAAGGAATGCGCCGTACATAGCCGCAACGTGGGCTGTATTACTGGCAAAGAAATAGTGGCTATAAAAATAGATTATTGACAAGCCACATAACGCCAGAAGCGAATGGGTGTCTAAAAATATTTGGCTTATTGATGTACTAAACCATTCAACGACACCATAATTTTCAAGGTTTCTCGACATCATAATTAAAATTGAAAGCCAAATTACGGTACTCCAAGCCTCATGTTCGTTTAAAATATCTTTCCAAGTTAAAATACCGGTAATTAATAGCAAACACACCCCAAATAATCCCGCTGTGATTGAAGGAATATTGTAGTGTTCCCCAAACATCCACATGGCAATCATAGTTAAGAATACTCCTGTCATTGTTATTTCTTGAGTAGTCAGTGACCCCATATCCCTTAGGTTTTTTTTTGCAATACTAACGGCTTGGGGCAATACTTTAAGTTGTGGCGGGTAAATAATGTATAAAACTAGTGGCACAATAATAATGCTGAATAATCCAGGAACTGATGCCGCTACAAACCAATCTAGCCATGAAAAGAATATTCCTTGTTTGACTGCAATTTCTTGGGCCATGTAATTCCCAGCCATTGCGGTTAAAAACATGGCACTGACAATTATATTTCCTTGAAAGGCCACAATGGTTAAGAAACCACCAAGTTTTCGTGACGTGCCATCTCCTGGACGACTACCTAGCGTTTCAGAGATTGATTTAACAATTGGATAAATAATGCCACCAGCTCGTGCTGCATTGCTTGGAATTATTGGCCCAAGAATAAATTCTGTAAGGATAATGCCATAGCCAAGCCCTAATGTGTATTTACCCAAAAGAGAAACAAAGATATAGGCAATGCGATGACCTAATTTAGTTTTTATGAAAGCTCTTGCAATAAAAAATACAAAAGCAACTAACCATACTATGGTTGATGAAAAACCCTGGAGTGACTCTGTGGCCAAATCTAAGGTTTTGGTAACTGTACAACAGTGCAAACCAATTAATGTAATAACTGGACTTGGCAGTGATTTAAAAACAATTCCGCTAATGGTCCCAATAAATATTGCTAAAAGCTGCCAGCCTTTGGGGTCAATTATATCAGGTTTTTGCAAAAAATAGATCGCAAATCCAATGACAAAAGGAACAACGATTTTCCAAATCTTATAAGGAAACTTAGGTATCATGTTGTTAATGCCATAGGTTAATGTTCTCATAAGCTAGCCTAACCATTGACTAACTTCAAAGGATTTTTGTACGTACGCTTGTCAATACCAAAAGTCAACCAACATCTTTGGTACTCACATTAAACCATGTTCGCATTAACCATTTGCATATGAAGTCAAGATTACCTACACTTCTGGTAACACACTTAAAGTTATCAAGGTTTTTTTATGGAATATGTTATCCAAGCAGTCGTTGTGTTGGTTGTGCTTTATTTAATTCGTTCAGTTCGTATTGTACCTCAAGGATATGAGCATACTGTTGAGCGCTTTGGGCGCTACACTGTTACTTTAAAGCCAGGGCTAAACCTTATTGTTCCATTTATTGATGCTGTCGGTAATAAAATTAATATGATGGAATCTGTTCTTGAGGTGCCATCCCAGGATATTATTACCAAAGACAATGCAGTGGTGAATGTTGATGGTGTAATCTTTTATCAAATTTTGGATGCTGCTAAAGCCGCTTATGAGGTTACTAATCTTAAAATTGCGATTTTAAATTTAACCATGACTAATATCCGTACTGTAATGGGCTCCATGGATTTAGATGAGTTATTATCATGCCGTGAAAAAATTAATGCTCGCCTGCTAACTGTAATTGATGAAGCAACCAACCCATGGGGCACCAAAGTAACTCGCATCGAAATAAAGGACATTCGCCCACCTAAAGATTTGATTGATTCTATGGGCCGCCAAATGAAAGCTGAGCGTGAAAAACGTGCTTCAATTTTAGAAGCTGAAGGGCAGCGCCAATCAGAAATATTGCGTGCCGATGGTGATAAACAAGCAGCAATTTTGCAAGCTGAAGGTAAATTAGAAGCTAATCGTCGCCAAGCAGATGGGCGCGAACGCCTTGCGGAAGCCGAAGCTAACGCTACCAGGTCAATGGCAGAGGCTATTCGTACAAGTGGGCCAATGCCTTTACAATACTTCATTGCTGAGCGTTATGTTCAAGCCTTTAAAGAGCTTGCCACAGCCGACAACCAAAAGGTAATTATGCTACCGTTTGAAGCATCGAATATGCTAGGATCACTACAGGGAATTCGTGAGCTGCTAAGCGCTACCGATGATAAGCCCAAGAAATAACGTTAAGGATTAAAATTATGAATGAAATTTGTTTGTTTTGCTTGAATATGACAGCCTTACAGTGGCTTGGGTTAGGGGTAGCTTTACTCGCTTTTGAGCTAATGTTTCCTGGAATATTCATGCTTTGGTTTGGTTTAGGAGCATTAATTACTTCCGGCTTAGTTTATTTATTTAATATCCCAAACTTGTTAGCTATTGCAATATTTTTACTTGCAGGGCTGGCCCTTAGTTATTTCTTTTATCAAAAGCAAAATAAAGATCCTAAGTTTTTGGTAAATGACTCTTCGAATAAGATGGTTGGCAAAGTCATTATTCTAGATGAATCAATCATCAATGGCCGGGGTAGAGTAAAAATTGCTGATAGCCACTGGACTGTTAATGGACCTGATTTATTGGCTGGGGCTAAAGTGAAAATTGTTGACATAAAAGGCAATACACTCATAATCGCTGCTTGTTGACCATTCAAGCTAGGGCTTGACTAGCTTGAATTATTTCGTTAATTCTCTTCAGCTTCTGGTTTTACAGTGCGCATAAGTGTTGCTACCACATCCGGTACGCCAACCCTTGAAACGCCTGAAATTACATGAACTTTTTTGCCAGCGACTTTTTCTAAAGCTTGGCGTTTTTCTTCAACTTCTTCCGGGAAAAGTGCATCAATTTTATTTAGTGCCAATATCTCTGGTTTACCAACTAAATCTTCTAAATACATTTCTAATTCACGGCGAATTGT
This sequence comes from Alphaproteobacteria bacterium, assembly GCA_947499175.1. Classification (GTDB taxonomy): domain Bacteria; phylum Pseudomonadota; class Alphaproteobacteria; order Paracaedibacterales; family CAITNM01; genus CAITNM01. The sequence continues at coordinate 18,168 of CANMNU010000007.1, read as the reverse complement.
TTGGTATGCTACCACAACGTCATTTTGGGTGGCGTCAATTAGGTGCAATAAGGCACCACAGCGCTCCACGTGACCTAAAAATCTATGACCAAGCCCATGACCTAGGTGGGCATTTTCAATTAGCCCAGGAAGGTCAGCAATAACAAATTCTTTTTCAAAAGCATAAACGACACCAAGTTGAGGATTCAATGTTGTGAAAGGATAATCAGCAATTTTGGGGTGAGCCCGTGATACTACAGATAAAAAAGTTGATTTTCCAGCATTTGGCAACCCAACTAACCCTACATCTGCAATTAATTTCAAGTGCAGCCAAATCCATTTTTCTTCTCCAGGCCAACCTGGATCTGCACGCCTTGGGGTTTGGTTTACTGAAGTTTTAAAATGACTATTTCCATGTCCTCCATCACCACCACGCAATAACCTAAATCGCATTTCCGGCTTATCCATGTCTACAATCAAGGTTTCTTTGTCTTCCTCAAAAATTTGCGTGCCAACAGGAACTTTCATAATAATATCTGGTGAATCTGCTCCAGTACGGTTGCGTCCTGAACCATTACCACCTTTTGGTGACCTAAAATGTTGTTGGTAACGATAGTCTATTAAAGTATTAAGATTTTCAGCGCTTTCAACCCAAATGTTGCCACCACTACCACCATCACCACCATTGGGGCCGCCATACTCAATAAATTTCTCACGTCTGAAACTTACGCATCCATTGCCACCATCACCAGACTTAATGAATATTTTGGCCTCATCAAGAAATTTCATAAATCACCTATAAAAAAAGCGCTTCGAGTTTTTCGAAGCGCTCGTAATTCCTTATCAAAGATTACGCAGCAGGTATAACTGAAACAAAGGAACGATTAGCACGACCCTTTGAAAATTCAACTACACCTTCAATTGTTGCAAATAAGGTATGGTCTTTGCCCATGCCCACATTTTTACCTGCATGAAATTTAGTTCCGCGTTGGCGAACCAAAATATTTCCCGATAATACCACCTGTCCGCCATAGCGTTTTACGCCAAGACGTTTACTCTCAGAGTCACGACCATTTCGTGAACTACCACCAGCTTTTTTCGTTGCCATAGATCAATCTCCCTTTAACCTGCAATAATTTTTGTAATACGAACTATCGTTAAGTGTTGGCGATGACCTAACTTACGGCGATAATTCTGACGACGTTTTTTCTTAAAAATAATGACCTTACGATCACGCATTTGCTTAAGTACTTCAGCCTCTACAGTAGCACCTGCTATAAGCGGGGAACCTACAGTTGCTTTTGCCGCATCACCAACCATGAGCACATGATCAAAAATAATTTTTTCACCCTCAATAGACTCTAATTTTTCTATCTTAATGATGTTGTTTTCTTCTACGCGGTATTGTTTTCCGCCGGTCTTGATCACTGCAAACATAGCATCTCTCTGACTAATTATTAATTAATTGTCTACGCAAACATACATAGCACTTAAAATATCTATCGCAATTTATAGCTTTATGTCAAGATTTTTATACCATGTAGTGTAAATTTTCATGAATCAAGCTCTAGAAAATATCCACATCTTTAAAGATTATATAAAAATTGTCAAAAAAAATTAGAAAACTTTTAATTGTGTTATTAATGGTTTGTTTACTTGTGTGCGCTACTATTTGATAAAGGTTGGTTGAAAGTGTAACTGAATCAAGTAAAATTTGGGCTTTGGTAGACAAAGGGGTTAAGTAAAACCGTCTCGAAAATACCACAGCCCAGAATGAAAACTTAATCATTAATTTTAATTAAGTTAGATTGATTTCTAGATTCATGTATATTTTTAACATAGTGTGCAGTCTGTAATGACTGTGAAATTTAACATGGAGTTTGAAGATTATGAACAATTTATTAAAGTTACTAACTGTTGTGCTTTTAGCTGGTGCAGCTGAAATGTATTCCCCAGCTATACATTCTAACAACGCTGCAAAAGAAGATACAGCTGATAGCTCTAAAAAAAGCAAAGATACTGATTCTAGCAAAGATGCTGATTCTAGTGTGGATGATGCTTCAGGAGACACTTCTTCTAAAAAAACCAAAAAAGCTAAGGCTGTAAATGATGGAGCAGATGGTGAAGACGGATCCGAAGGCCATGATGGTAAAGCAGGCAAAGATGGAGCCTCAGGTCACGATGGCAAAGCAGGAAAAGATGCAGCTAACACCAAGGATAGCAAAAGCAAAAATAAATCCAACTCAGCTAAATCTGATGATTCTTCAGGTAAGGATGCAGATAAGAAAGATTCAGCTAAAAAAGCAGACAAAGCTGATCATGATGAACATAAAGCGTCCGCTAATGCAGATCACCACACTGCAACAGTAGGCCATGTAGGCGCCGCACATGTAAATGGTCATGCTGCTATGAATAAAATCACTGCTGAATTAAACGCAAACCAAGCTCCATATACTGGACACATTGCCGCACATGCTGCAGAATGTTGTGCTCCTGTTGTGCCAGCTCCTGTTTGTGCTCCAGCAGTAGCTCCAGTACCAGCTGCTAAATAACTAACTATTAAATAATTTAGGGGGCACTTTGCCCCCTTTTTTCTTATGCACTCTTTGCAAAAATATGTTCAAGAAGAATTAGGTTGGCAAGCAAGCCAAGTAAAAAAGCCTATTTAGATTTGCAGAATAGCTACCGTGCTGGGCAGCGTATTGGGTATGCTGATATTGCACAGATTCAAGCTTATATCTTTACAAGATTTCCGGCTACATATAGCGTTTGTTTGAAGATTTTTGAAAAGTATTCAGCTAGCTTGCAAATTACTTCAATTCTTGATTGGGGCTGTGGCATTGGCACTGCATCGCTAGCACTAAGTCATTTTTTTAAAAATATTGAATATTTTTTAATTGAACAAGACATCCAAGCAAAAACTTATGCAACCCAATTTTTAAAACATTTTCACCCTGATAACCCTGTACAAACATCTACACCTAAAAATGTTGATTTAAGCGTATTTAGCTATTCCTTAGGAGAAGTAGACACATGGCAACTAGTTTTAGATGAGATCTGGCCAAAAACCCGATATTTATTGATTATCGAACCAGGAACCCCAGCACATTTTAAACGTTTACTACAAATGCGTGATTATATGTTGGCCAAAGAAGCTCACATTTTGGGACCGTGCTGCCACCAAAAAATTTGCCCATTAAAAGATAATGATTGGTGCCATTTTTCCGAGAATGTAGCCCGTAGCAAAGAACACCGCCTATTGAAAAATGCTGAGCGTGGCTTTGAAAATGAAGCTTATAGCTATATGTTATTTGCAAAAGAACCAAAAGTTTCTGATTTTGGAAGACTGGTTGCTCAACCAAGGTTACACAGTGGTCATATCGATTTAAAAATTTGCAGCAAAAGTGGTGAAATTATCACCCCCACTATTGGACGTAGCGCCTCAAATTATAAGCAACTTAAAAAAAATCAATGGGGTGACACTGTTAATATTGCACCTGATCCTGATTAACAATAAAAATTATCGTTTATCATTAATTGCCGACATTACCACCAAAAACTTATCAATTTTAAAAACAGGGAAAGCCAAAGTTGTGCGCTTTTCAACATTAGAAGCAATTTGTCATGCTCTCAAATGCCAACCTGGCGACATTCTAGAATTTAAAAAATAAAAAAATTACTAAATACGTAATTTAGTGCAAAAAATAAAAGTTAAATTAACTAAATGTTAACGCTTTCATTGAATAATGACAATTAGACCTTCCTGGTTTATCACCACACCCAAAATTAAGGAGAAGTTTAATGAAATATTTTTGTACAAAAATATACATAGCAATGTTTGTTGGCCTAAGCGCAACAGCATTGCATTCTACAGACAACAACTTAAGTCAAGTATTGTTAGATGTTAATTCCGCAACAAAAACAGCTACCACACTGCCATTTTCACAATGCGTACTAGATTTTACAGACGCAAATACTAGCCTTACTTCAGCCGCAACACTTGGAATGCATCTTGTTGCTGATAATGCAACAGGTACTTTGGGTTTAACGGATGCTTCATATTGTATAATGGAGATATTAGCAGCAACTATTAGAAAAACTCCAGGTAGTTTTGGAAATCTGCCAAAATACTTTACAGATGTAAATGCTGTATATACGGCCTTTGGTGAAATAGCAAATACTACGCAAACTGCAGAACGTGACCTTAGTGTGCTTGGTGATATAAATACTTGCACTTCTTTCGTTAAAAGCACCGCAACTATTGATCTTCCAAAACTATTATCAAAATTAGGTGCTCCACCGGCCGTAACAACTGAAGTTAGTTTATTACTGCCAGTGGCTATTCCTGTTGCCGCTCAGTTGTTAAATAAATCTTATTTGGGCATGGTAAGTGCAGCTAAGGCCTTACAAAAGCTTGAAGATGAAGTTGTTAGTGGATGCTTTAAATGGTTCCCTTGTTGCAACAAATAATAAACATCACAACCCAAGTAGACTTTGGTCTACTTGGGAATTTTATAGATAAACTCGCATTTTTATTCTAGCATGTGTTATAATCATTGTTTTAAAGCAAATGACCATTTATCACTTAATTGGCTGCATGACCGGCACTTCATGTGATGGGGTGGATCTTGCGTATATTATAACTAATGGATCAGATCAACTAACACTTGGCCCAGCTACGACTGTTGCGTTTGAGAATGATTATCGTAATAGATTACGGAGCAGGGTCACTGCTGGCTTAAAATATCATTTCATGGACGATGCGTTAGGTAAGGACATTGCGAATTACCACGCTTACCATATACAAGAATTTATTCAGCGTCATCAGCTTAAGGTTGATGCTATTGGTTTTCATGGGCAAACCGTCTGGCATGACCCCAAAAATGGGGTAACTATTCAATTGGGTGATAGTCAGCACTTAGCAAATAAATTAAATATAAATGTCGTTGGCCAATTTCGCCTTAATGATGTGGCAAATGGTGGTCAGGGCGCACCTTTAGCGCCAATTTACCATAAAGCAATGACCGCTAAGCTACAAAAACCATTGGCCGTTTTAAATATTGGCGGTGTTGCCAACCTAACATTTATTACAGAACGAAATTTAATCGCTGGTGATGTTGGTCCAGGCAACGCTTTAATTGATGATTGGATGGAGCGGCATACTGGCATTGCACAGGACACAAATGGCAGTTGTGCGCAAAAAGGAATAGTTAATCAATCAATTTTAGACAAATGGCTGCAAGATCCGTTTTTTAGCAAAGCTCTGCCCAAATCATTAGACCGTCTGCATTTTCACCAAAACTTAAATGATTGCCAGAAACTTTCAGTAGAAGATGGCGCAGCAACCTTAACTGAATTTACTATTCAAAGTATCATAAAAAGTTTACAAAATTTACCAGCCGAACCTAAGCAATTAGTTGTTTGTGGTGGAGGATGCCATAACCCAATACTTATGGCAGGATTGCAAAATTTTACTAACGTATTGATTGCCTCAGATTTAGGATTTAATGGCGATGCAATAGAAGCGCAATTAATGGCTTACCTTGCTGCACGATTTTTTGAAAAATTACCATCAAGCTTTCCCGGAACTACTGGAGTTAGCGAGCCAACAATAGCTGGTGAACTATTTCTTGCGAAATGAATCAAGGGTCACTATGTTTGAACCATCTTTAGGAATTTCAGCTTTTTTGTCGGTTGTCTTACCCTCAGCTTTAATGCTAGACCTATCACCCTTAATAACCTTGCCTGCTTCTGAAAGTTCTTCTGTAACTGGGTTGAACTGCAAGCCAAATTTTACCGAAGGGTCAACGAAACTTAAAAGTGCTGCATAGGGTATATATAACTTTTCATGAACATCATCAAAGCACAGAGTTACATAAAAACCTTTAGTTTCTGCTACTAAGTCCCAAAATTCGTATTGCAACACAATAGTAATTTCATCTCCGTATTGATCACGCAAATAATCGGGAACTTCAACACCAGGGTATTCAGTAGCAAAAGTTATGTAAAAATGGTGATCACCCTCTAAGCCATGCTTTACAACGTAGCCAATAGTTTTTTTAACTACATCACGTAAGGCTGTTTGAACCATTGCTTCATAATCAATAAAATCTTTTGCCACCAACACCTCCTTATAAAATATCAGTGGGGAGTATTCTGTTGCAAGGCTACTCCCCAAGCCCCTAAGAGTTTACCGCTTTAACAAACAGAGTTTGTTTAGACAGCTCTTGCAGCAACAACCTTACGGTCGTTGTTTGCAGCAGCTGGAACTACACCAAAACCAAAACGGTTATTGTTTGTAGCTACAACCTTCTTCTCTCTACGTGTGCGTATATTTGCGACACTTATTAATGTTAGCCCGATAACGACGGAACCATACCGAGCGAAGAGCCTATCTTTACCACGCGTGTCGATCCTATGTCGCCCCCATAATATATGGTGGAGGCGCCGGGTACCGCCCCCGGGTCCACTACGCCTATTCCATAAGCCGTTTATCGCTATAGATGCAAGCACCAGTACAAATATAGTACTTTTTACAAAAAATTCAAGAAAAACTGTGAAGTTTATAAATATTACAGTCTTTAGCCCAGTACAGGCATTCAAACTGAAAAAAAATGAAATAAAATTATTTACACTCACCAGATGTTAATTAGTTTAATGGAGCTATAATTGCTAATTCATCTTAACTTCTTGCTTTTTTTGCAAGCCTTTCTTACATTGTATACAGCAAGAGTATATTATTGAATTTTATGTGTAAGATATTTAGTTTAATTGGGATTTCCTTACTTTTAACTGCGTGTGATGGCGTTAAAGACAGCTTGGGAATGAGTCATTATCAAGCAGATGAATTCAATTTGCAGCAAAATCCGCCCCTAAGCATGCCACCAAATTATAAGCTTATGCCCCCTCGGACTAAAAATACAGACGGCAAAAGCGTTCCGCTAAATGCATCCGCAGAAAAAGCTCAAAAAATTGTTGGTGGAGGAGATTCTTCCACTGAAATTTCTGGAGAAAGTTCAGCAGACTTAAGGGATAAAGCTGGCACAGCAGATGATTCTATTCGTGAAACCCTCAATAAAGAAGCCGAAAACGGCGATAGCAAATTAAGCAAATGGAAAGAAGAGTTTGTAAAAAATGCTAAGTCTATAAACGGCCCTGAAAAAGTTAAAGAAGCATCAGATGATGTTGCCTCAAAACCAACAACTGAATAGTGAGATACATGCTTAAAAAATTACTAATTAGCATCTGCTTGTGTGGTTTTGCTATTTATACTGGCGATTCACCTAACGATTTTGACGAAACTGAAGATGTTACTGATGAATCTTCTAGCACTAATGATGTTACGGCAGAAGAAATAGAAAAGGTTAAATCAGCAATTGCCAAATCAGATAATGGCTTAGCGGCGGTTGCTGCAGCTGCGATCAACCCCAGTAATAGCAAGGTTGAACCTGTTGTAGGCGCCACACATGAGGATGAAGCAGTTGTCCAAACGCAACAAAAATCACCGCTTGATGGTTTTAATGTTGAGGTTAAAGACCTAGCCATAAATGGCAAAACCGTTCGTGTCTCTACGTTTGCTGGAGTTGGAGTTATAACCCTAAGCCTGTGTTTTAAACATGCTGGTGAAAAATTAGCGCCAAAGCAAAAAGAAGCTTTAGTGGCTTTGCTGGCAAGCTCTCTTGGTGAATCAACTGAATCAAAAACTAGCGAAGAATTAGAAACCTATGGGCGAAAAGAAAATATTTCTGTTTCTTTTTCAAGTAATGATGATAATTTTTCCATAAATGCACGCTGCCCTTCTGCAAAATTAGCTGAATTGTTTACCTTAATTAATGATATGTTGTTTCATCCTAAATTTAATGAAAATGACATTAAACGTTTCAAAGAAGAACTATCTGCAAGCTTAATGCAATCAACACAATCGCCAGAGTTTCAGCTAAATGAATTGATAAAAGAAACTGTTTATAAAAATCATCCATATGGAACCACTCACAAAACTTACCTTGATAGTTTAAAAAATATAGGAAGTGCTGATTTAAAAGAATTTATAAAAAGTAAATTCACCCAGCAAAACTTAATTATTTCAGTATGTGGTGAATTTGAAGAAGAAAAATTACTTAAAGAACTTGAGTCTTTCATTAGCAATCTTCCTAAAAATTTCAAAGCAGAGCTACCAAAAAACATTTCAGTAGAAGGACCATATCAAATTTATAGTAAAAAATTTCCAGTGCCACAAACTGTACTCAAGTTTTTACACCAAGGGATTGACCACGATCATCCTGATTTTTTTGCCTTGCAAATTGCGGTGGGTTGTCTTTCCGACCCTTTCGTGGGCTTATTATTTAACAAAGTTCGTGTTGAAAAAGGCCTTGTTTATGGTATTGGAGCAGGATTAGCTATACAAGACCATTTCAATGCTTTTGGAGTATCAACGTTTACTCAAACTGAAAATGTTACAAAAGTTATTGAGTCCGTAAATGAAGTTTTTGAAAATGTTTCTAAAAATGGCTTTCCACCTGAACTCGTTGAAAATATTAAGAAAAGCTATATTGGCAACTACAAACGTTCATTTGCATCTTCTGGACATATTGCTAAAAGGTTGAACAGTTACCAGCTATCAGATCGCCCTGTAGATTTTCATAAAATTTTAATTGAAAAAATTTCAGCATTAACACCTAACGATGTAAGCAATGCTTTTCAAAAGTTCCTTAAACTTGATCAATTTATTATTTTCACGGTGGGCCAATGAAATATATTTTTGCTCTATGCGCGTACTTTTGCTTTAGTACATTAAGCGCGGAAATTGTCCCACAAACCGCCACTTTGGCTAACGGTATAAAAATAATAGTTTTTAAAAATCCTATTTTGCCATCAGTTACTGTGTGGACACATTATGATGTAGGCACCGCAGATGATCCTGTTGATCTGGTTGGGCTATCGCACATGCTTGAACATATGATGTTTAAGGGAACACCAACCTACCCTGAGGGCTCAATTGATAAAATCATTAACAAAATAGGTGGTGAATTAAACGCCTTTACTAATTTTGATTTCACCGTTTACACGTTCTCTGTACCTGCACAATATTTAGAACTAATATTAAGCATTGAAGCTGATAGAATGGTAAACCTTAATTTTAGCGAACAAATTTTTCTAACAGAACAAAAGGTAGTATTAGAAGAACGCCAAATGAGAATTGGCAATCATCCATTACGCACCGCTGCAGAAGTTTGTAGGCGCGTGCAATTTATTGCACATCCTTATGGTATCCACCCAATTGGCTATGAAGGTCACATAAAAGCTTACACACATGATGTGCTAATGAATCATTACAAAAAGTGGTATGCTCCAAATAATGCTACAGTTATTGTTGTGGGCCCATATGATCTATCCTACGTGCTACCATTGTGTGAAGCAAAATTTGGAAAACTTGCACAGCAAGACTTACCCTCACGTGAACGTTTAATGGAACCTAACCGTGAAGGTTTAACAACAACTGTTGAGCAAGAAAACCCAAGATCTGAGAATATATACATTGAAATTTCTTACCGAGTGCCAACCCTAATTAAAAAACCAGAAGAATTTCAAAAAATGCAGATGATGATCTCAACTCTTTTTGGTTCGGACTCACGATTAATTTACAAAAAGATGGTAAAGGAAAAACGCTTAGCATTGGATGTTTCTGGTAATTATTCTTGTGGAAAAGACGACATGGACTTTACTTTTTCACTACAACTAGCACCAAATATGAGTGTTGACGTAGCTGAAGCATTTTTATTCGAACAATTGCAACTGATTTTACAAAATGGCTTAAATGAAAATGACTTTAAGGCGGCCAAACAAGATAAATTGAATGCTTTTGCCTTTGCTATGGACGGGGAAGGGTTCTTAGTAGCAATGGCTGAGCAAATAGTTGAAGGCCTTCCAATAGAAGCTATTTCTAAGTATGAACAACTAATTAAAGACGTTACTATTGAACAGGCCCATGAAATGCTTGCTTTGGTTTTTGCTAATCGACCAGTTCTAATTGCACGTAATTACCCTATGAGAAAAATGCCGGCGCGTAATTACCTAAGAATTGGTCAAGAAATTGAACTTAAAAACGACAAATTAGAAAAAAATTCGCCCCCAAAAAAGAAAACAACTGAAAAATCTGCAGCGGCACTATAATTTATGTTTGAGTATATTGAAAGCTTACCTCTAGTTAAATATTTGGATTCTGACTTTTCACCAAATATATACAAACCAGCCATAAGCAAGATTGAAAAATTTCCACACATTATTCATTTAGGAACAGGTGGGTCAAGCTTAGGCCCTCAAGCTTTATATGCAATTGCCAACAAACCTTCCAAAACATTTACTTTCTTCGATAATATTGACCCATGCGGTATCATAAAGCGTCTACACGGGGTTAATTTTAAAGAAACTGGATTATTAGTAGCATCAAAATCTGGCAATACAGCTGAAACGCTAGTACAGCTAGCGACCCTTAAAAAGATTTATGAAACTAATGGTTTGAACCTTCAAAATCATTTAGTTATTATTACTCAGCTTGATGACAATGCTTTGCATACCTTTGCCAAAAAAAATGCAATATTAACAATATCACACCATAACCAAATTGGTGGGCGTTTTGCTGTTTTTGCTGAAGTTGGTGCTTTACCAGGAATACTTATGGGGCTAGATATGTCACAATTTTATAAAGGTGCTCAATCAGCTATTACCTCATTGAAAAATGAAAAAGAAAATTATCTGCCAATTAATACCGCTAACTATTTAGCCCAATCAAAACTACACCCGGTAATTTTTCCATATTCTGATAAGCTTAAGTTGTTTGGAGCTTGGTTTACTCAACTATGGGCTGAAAGTCTAGGCAAAAAAAATCAAAAAGGCGAACGCTACGGTTCCACACCCATTCAAGCCTTAGGAGCTACCGACCAGCATTCTCAACTTCAACTTTATATAGACGGACCAAAAGATAAATTTTTCACATTTTTAGAAGTTACGAATCATGAAAAATTAGAAGTAGCGGATTTAGAAATTGATCATCCTAGTTATAGCCAGTTACGTGGCCATAGTCTCTGTGCACTTTTAAAAGCAGAGCTTAATGCAACATATGAAACCTTAAAAAAACATAATTTGCCTTTAAGATTGATTACAATTCCTGAGGTAACACCGTATTACTTAGGACAGCTAATGATGAATTCTGTTATTGAAACATTGCAGGTTGCCAAAATATGGGATGTGAATCCATTTGATCAGCCAGCAGTTGAAGAAGGTAAAATTTTAGCAATAAAGTTTTTAAACGGATAAATGTATGACGACAAAACCTCTTTCATTTCAATCAATAATTTTGCACTTACAACAATACTGGGCTGACTACGGTTGTGTTATTTTGCAACCCTATGATTTAGAAGTTGGTGCTGGCACATCACACCCTGCAACGTTATTAAGGGCTCTTGGCACTCGCACTTGGAATACTGCTTATGTGCAACCATGCCGTCGCCCAACTGATGGCAGGTACGGAGAAAACCCGAATCGCACACAATTGTATTACCAATTTCAAGTCTTACTAAAGCCATGCCCTAGCAACCCTCAAGACTTATACCTAAATAGCTTAAAAGCTGTAGGGTTAGATCTTAGCCGCCATGACATTCGCTTTGTGGAAGATGATTGGGAAAACCCCTCGTTGGGTGCTGCAGGACTTGGTTGGGAAGTTTGGTGCAATGGCATGGAGATCACTCAATACACTTATTTTCAGCAGGTTGGTGGCATTGCCTGTGATCCAGTACCTGTGGAATTAACTTATGGATTAGAGCGCCTAGCTACTATTATTCAAGGGGTAGAAAGCAATTTTGATATTGATTGGAATGGCAAATCAGGCGATCAACGTTTAACTTATCGTGATGTATTCTTGCGTTCTGAACAAGAATTTTCTGCCTATAATTTTGAGCACGCCAATGTGGAAATGCTTTTGAGGCATTTTAATGATGCTGAGACAGAGTGCCTACAATTACTTGATTGTAAACTAGTTTTGCCAGCTTATGAGCAATGCTTAAAAGCCAATCATTTGTTTAACATGCTTAATGCACGAGGAGTTATTAGCGTTACTGAACGTGCGTCCTATATGGCACGAGTGCGTAATTTAGCAAAATCAGCTTGTGAAAGTTGGGTAGGTTAGTTATGGAATTAATTATTGAAATTTTTTGTGAAGAGATTCCAGCGCGCATGCAGCGTCAAGCCAAAATTGACTGCTTGCAGTTGTTTTGCAAAGAATTTGACACCTTAAAAATAGACCACCAAAATAGTGAAGTTTTTATTGGCCCAAGGCGTTTAACCTTACATGTGGCAAATATTGCTGAAGCTTCTGATGATTTGATTGAAGAAAAACGTGGTCCTAAAGTTGGGGCCCCTGATCAAGCCAGACAAGGTTTCTTAAAAGCCTCTGGTCTTTTAATTGATCAATTAAATCAGGAAAATGGATATTGGTTTGCTAAAATAGCTCAGCAGGGCCAACCGCTAGTTGATTTACTACCTGGTATTTTGGAACGAGTGTTGCGCGCAATGCCATGGCCAACCTCGATGCAATGGCCTGGTGCTGCTCATACCTGGGTGAGACCCATTAGAAATATTTGCTGCGTACTAGACGGTAATCCTGTAGCTTTTGCGGTGCCTGCTGCAGGTCTTACAACCAATAACCAAACATTTGGTCACCGTTTTTTAAAACCTGAAACCATAATTGTAACTAGCTTTTCCCAATACAAAAAAGACCTACTTGAAGCTATGGTTATGCTTGATTTTGAAGAACGTCGCAGCTCCACTCTAAATATGCTACAACAAATCTGTGAATCTCAGCAGTTATCATACAAAAATGATGATTTACTGCTTGATGAGGTTGCGGGATTAGTTGAATATCCATTTATCGGACTTGGTAATATTGATGCTAAATTTATGCACCTTCCTGGTCCTGTACTTAGTACCTCCATGCGCGTGCATCAAAAATACTTTACCATTTTAAATAATAAAGGCGATTTTGCACCATTTTTTGGTTATGTGGCTAATGTACCAATTAACTTAGAATATATGCAAAAAGGCTATCAAACGGTACTGCGTGCACGCTTAAGTGATGCTTCATTTTTCTATGAACAAGATTTAAAACAACCTTTTTCTTCGCGGGTTGACGAATTAAAAAATATTATTTTCCATGCAGATTTAGGTTCAGTTTATCAAAAAGTTGAACGCTTAAAATTTTGTGCAGGAACTGCCGATGTTAAAGAAGCAGCTGGTTTATGTAAATCTGATTTGATAACCCAAATGGTTGGAGAATTTCCAGAATTGCAAGGCACTATGGGGGAAATTTATGCAATTGCACAAGGGTCAAAAAAAGAAATTGCTGCTGCACTTAAAGGATATTATCAACCTCAAGGAGCTAGCGATGCTTGCCCATCAGATGATATAAGCTGGGAATTATCTTTGCTTGATAAGGTTGATAGCCTAGTCGGTTTTTTTGGCGTTGGCATGAAACCATCCGGCTCAAAAGATCCTTATGGTTTGCGTCGCACTGCTTTAGGAATTATCCGATTAATGTTATCTAAAAATTCCCAGAATAATTTACGGCCATATTTGCAAAAATCGGTTGAATCATACAAAAAACAAGGCTTCACTCTCAAAGAAGATGTAATAGATACAGTAATCAATTTTATTACAGAACGTCTTTCAGCATTTTTAAAAACTGAAATGCCAGCTGACCATGTTTATGCTGTTTTATATAGCCCACTAGAAGATGTATGGTTAACTGTGGAGCGTGCCAGAGCCTTAAAAGACTTATTACAGACTGAAGTGGGCGTTGCATTGTTAAACGCTTATCGACGTGTTGTTGGTATTTTAAGCAGTGCACTACCAGGAATAGTAAATAAAGAATTACTAATTACTAAAGAAGAACTCAGCTTACATGAAGCCTTAGAGCAATCTTCTGCAAAAATTAATGCGCACTTGGCTAGTGTTAACTTTAAAGAAGCCATGACTATAGTTGCTGGCTTAAAACCTTTTATTGACAGTTTTTTTGATAAGGTTAAAGTTATGGATGATGATTCGCAGATTCGCCAAAATCGCCTAAATTTATTGGGCGTACTACAGTCAACCTTAAATATTTTTGCAAATTTTTCAAAGCTGGAGGGCTAAAATGAAGTCATACAATTATTTTCTAAACCTAGTTATAGGCCTTGGACTTGCTGGATGCTACCCAACAGTTGATCACCGCGGATTTAATCCAGAACAAATGCAACTTGAAAAAATTGAAAATAACATTAGTACAAAAGAAACAGTTCAAGATGTTTTAGGTAGCCCGTCAACCACATCACTTTTCCCTGTTGAGGGAAAAAATTGGACCAACTGGTACTATATTTACCGCAAAACAGAAACAACATCATTTTTTGAACCTAAAGTTGTTGATCAATTAGTAGTTAAAGTTACATTAGATGAAAAAGATATAGTTCGAAATGTTGAAACCCAAAAAGGTATTCAAGGCGAAAAAATTAAGGCAAGTAAAGAGCGCACAGAATCAACCGGGTATGAAAGCTCAGCAATGAAAGACATTTTTGGCAACTTCAATAAGTACAGCTTGGATCCTAAAAAAAGTTAAAATTAACAAATCGTACGGATAAAGCTTATTGCCAATTAATCAAGCCATAGTCCAATGAAAATTAACCCGTGACTGCACACCAGTAAGTAATTCATACGCAATTAAAGGTGATCCTTCTATTAGCTCTTCAATTGGCAGGCCCTCACCCCACAAGACTACCGGGTCACCTACTTTGGCATCACCGCATTGGCTAAGGTCAATAGCTGCCATATCCATAGAAATACGTCCAACCAAGTGGCATCTTTTACCATTTACTAAAACAGGGGTGTTTGCTGGCAATGACCTTAGGTACCCATCACCATAACCAATGGCAATAATACCAATGTTGGTAGATTCTGCGCATTTATAAGTGGCGCCATAACCAATAAAAGATCCAGTTTCACGTCTTCTTACGGAAATCAAACGGGTTTGAAGCGTCATTACTGGCTTAAGGCCAAAATCACTGGCTTTTTTGCCTTTGATTGGTGACACCCCATACAAAAGCAATCCGGGGCGAATTACGTCGTATTGACCATGAGGAAAAGTGAAAATTGTTGCAGAGTTAGCCAAGCTTTTTGGGCCATCCCAGTTATTTGCTAACTGATTAAATGCACTTAACTGGATTTGATTTAAGAGGTGCTTTTCATCATCAGCAACGGATAGGTGCGACATTAATCCAATCGGTTGCTTAATGTAAGGGCACTCTTTAAGTGTACTTAGGGCGTAAGGAACGTCACATAGTGAAAAACCCAGCCTTCCAAGTCCAGAATCTACTTTAAGCCAGGAAACCAAAGGTAATGGCAAGCTAAGTCCTTTTAGCCAAGCTAGTTGTGTTGAATCATGAAAAACAACGTGAAAATTATTGCAGGCAGCAATTAATAATTCATCTGGTTCAAAAATGCCTTCGGCTAAAACTATAGGGCTTTTTACGCCAGCCTTACGTAATGCCATTCCCTCTTCAATTGACGCCACCCCCAAACTATCAACATGCTTATCAAGTCGCGTTGCGGTTGATCGAATTCCATGACCATAGGCATTGGCCTTAACCATAGCGATAATTGATTTTGATGGTGCAGCTAATTTTATTTGTACAAGATTGTGTAATAGATTTTCACTGGATAAAACAGCAATTGCACCACGGCTCATATTTGATAATTTTTTTAAATTATGTGGCCAGTATAGAAAACCTTAAGGACGAATACTACTATCATCCTTAAGGCTATAGGAAAATTAAGATCCATCAGTATCCACATCCGTATGAGCTACTATATTGCGGTTGAGACAGTTGTTGCTGTGGGTATTGTTGTTGCGGAGCAACAGGAGAAGCGTATCCATAAGCAGGAGGTGGCTGCATTTGATATCCTGACAGTGGTTGATGCTGATATTGTTGCATTGGATCAACTGGCGCTGGCGCATATCTATAAGCAGGAGGTGACTGCATTTGATATCCTGGCTGTGGTTGATGCTGATATTGTTGCATTGGATCAACTGGCGCTGGCGCATATCCATAAGCAGGAGGTGATTGCATT
This sequence comes from Alphaproteobacteria bacterium, assembly GCA_947499175.1. GTDB lineage: Bacteria > Pseudomonadota > Alphaproteobacteria > Paracaedibacterales > CAITNM01 > CAITNM01. The sequence continues at coordinate 2,040 of CANMNU010000007.1, read as the reverse complement.
TGATATCCTGGCTGTTGCCCATTACCATAATTTGGTTGCTGTCCTGAACACGCCACACCATTCTTAGGCGCCACTTTATTGCTCTTGCGCCTTTTATTACCTTTTGTATTAGGAGCGTTCCTCTTTATGCCTTTTGCTCTGTCAATACCAGACTTAGCTTTCCCGGTAATTGCACATTGGTTCGGGAACATTCTTCTAAATTGAGAGTCTTGACTGCAAACAGAGGCAACTTTTTCTGTTAATTTAGGATGGTGCTCTCTTAACTTTTTGCCCAGCAATACTTGTTGGTCTCTATCAGAATCATTACCAATGCACCTATGGAGCATTGCCATGTCTTTTTCAAAGGCCTGTCTGCTTTTTAAAGCTGGGCCCGTAAGAATACTGTTTCTGCTAGCCTCGTAATTTGGCAATCCTCTTGCTAATTTGTCAACTAATGATGTTTGGCATCCACTTTCTCCCCTTGCTACATTTGCCATAGCAGTAAATGGATTAAATGCATGTAATCCGTCTAGGCCTAACAAAATCAAGGCTGCACATAACAGATTTTTTTTCATAAGATTATCCTACGTTATCTTCTCTTGCTTATACGCTAGCAACTAATAGTTAACATTTTATGAAAATGTTTTAGTTAATTTTTATACAAACTATCTTTTATTAAAGGTAATCTCTTTTAAAGAGCATTTCGTGTCCAGTTTTTTTGGCCACTATAACAATGGTTTTTTTACAAAAAAAAGGTTATAGTTTTTGCGTATTTAGGAATAAATTATGAAATTACGATTATTTTTGATAGCTATTGTAACTGCTACTTGTATTGGTGGTGTACTTATATATAAGAAAATTTTTACTATCCAACCTTTTTCTGAAAAGAAAATTTACATTTATACTTCAAAGGCACCTGGTGTAAAGGAAGACATTAGTTTTATTCGCAAAGCTTTTAAGTTGTATGATATTAAGCATAACCAAGTAATTGAAAATCCAGGGCAAAGCGTTAACGAACCAGATGTTAAAATATTTTTTGATCAAGCACAGTTTGATAAAGCTATTAATCAAAATGATAAATCGTTAAAAATTGCAGTAAGGCTAAATGATAATACAGCAGAAGAAAGTGACAAGATTGTAGGGGTGTTTAATGAAGATCAAACGGAATCATTGCTTGAGCTAATTGAAGGCATTGTAAACAAACCTGTTAATTGTATTATAATTTTTGATGCTGAAAATGAATATTTAAAAGAAGAAATTGAGCAGTTTCAAGAGTTAGCAAAAATCAAGAATATTAACCTTCAATTGTGTCCTATTGCAGCAAATCGTAATATTGCAACTGTGCTTAAAGAAAAAGCGCAAAATATTAATGCAGCTATTCTTATTGCCTCCCCAATTGTAATAGCTGAGTCTGAGCTTATTTTTGAATACTTTAACCACCATAAAATTCCTGTATTTGCAAATCATGCTGGTTTAATTCGTGCCGGCGCTTTGGGTGGTTTTGATTTTGATACCCAAGAAATAGCCCACAGTATTGCTGAAATTGTTAGTAGCTTTTTAAAAGATTCAAATAACATAAGGAATGATTTATTAGAAGAATTATACCCTCAGCTACATTTAAATATGGATGCAATCAATATACTTAGCGTACAGTTAGATTCTGACCTTTTAGATGAAGCTGTGACTGTAGGCGGAATAGATTTATGAACACCTTTCAATTTTTTGGTGCCATTGAGCAAGGCTTAATTTATGGCCTTGTAGCAATTGGTGTGTATTTATCTTTGCGCATACTTGATTTTCCTGACCTAAGTATTGACGGAACGTTCCCATTGGGGGCAGCAACTTGTGCGGCTTTAATCGTTGCGGGGCTTAACCCCATATATGCGACGATTGCTGCAGTAATTTTAGGCGGGCTAGCGGGGATTGTTACTGCCTGGCTTTCCACACATTTACGATTTATAAATTTGCTTTCAGGTATTTTGGTAATGACAGCCCTTTATTCGGTGAATTTTCGAATTATGGGGCGGCCTAATATTCCTTTACTAGGTGAATCAACCATAT
>CANMNU010000006.1 GCA_947499175.1 Alphaproteobacteria bacterium | reverse complement strand
GAGTTATTTACCATAGTTGGTTTATATAAGACGGCGTGTAAGCCAGAGATAGAGCCAATAAATCGGCTTAAACATTGACGCGTCCTAGAGGATTAGAATATATAGAATGCGGCTTGGGCCGCCGAGACTCTCGGTTTCCAAGTCAGGCTTTGTTACAATCTGACCTTAGAATGATTAATTACTTTTAACACAGGTAGCTTTTAAAACGAAAATTATTGGTTTTTATTAAAATTAACTGTTTGGTTGAGGCCTATTACCCGCCCAAATTATGAAGGGTGGGGTTTAGGATAGGCCAAAAAGCGTTATAGCTTACTAACTATAAATTGAGTACGTTGCACTAGATTGCCGCGCAAGCAAAGCTTGCTCGCAAAGACTCAGAAAACCGTCATCACGAGACCCGTAGGGGCGTGGTGATCCAGTGTAGAATCTTATCATTTTATTGATGGTAAGCTATAATATATTTTTTTATAAGTAATATGTTAATTTATCCTAAATGTTAATGATTACAATTTCAGTTCTGCTAGAAGTTATAACCAATGCGCATTAGTTAAACGTTAACAGGAGCATTTCACTTTTTAAAAACCATGGCCGGTGGGTTTTAAATTAGCGCTCAGTTATTAAGGTATCATAGGTTGGTGAAATGTTCAAAAATATCCCATAGCATTTAGCTCAAAGTTTAGGAAATGGCAGGAATTGCTGATTGCCATTTAAGCTAATGCTTCTTTCACTGGATCACCACGGCCCTAAATGGTCTCGTGATGACGAAACCTATAGCCAGTGAGCTATATCTAACCTTTCGGATCTTGCGCTTTACAAAACCTAGCAATAACTCTGGCATCTACCTTGTCGGTTTTATTACTGATACCTTTACTTGTGCCAAAAGATTTAATTCTAAATGCCAATATTTAACATTTTATTAATATCTATATGTCAATAATTAGCTGTTAACACAATTAAGTGTTGATGATTCATTGTAACACAGGAGAAATGAAATGTTTAAAATTAAAAATTTAACGATATTAGCCCTTATAACGGTAGCTTCGATAGAAAATATCTATTCAATTGATTCGCTGATTGATGATGAAGGTAGAAAGTCTAAAGGCCATCATCATGGTAAAGAAGTAAAGCACGAGAGTAAAAGCCATCATGGTGGTGCCTATATTCCTAAACATCGGTATGGTCTTTTAGGTGATTAGCTTCATTGACACCAACAAGTCTGCCAGCGTCTTATGATATGCGAAGTATTATGGATGGTTCTAATTTCATCTATAGTAGTACCAGCAAGCCACTTTCAGCCACTTTGTTTGGCGTTTATAACCAAGGCCAAATAGGGGATTGTACGGCGAATGCTGGGGCAGGAGCAATGCAATTTTGCCAAATAAGAGATGTAATTGCAAAATTGCCAACAGGAGCAAAGGTATCAACGTCGAATGTTATACCTTTTGTGCCTTCACGTTTATTTATTTACTGGAACGAAAGGTTAAATAGTGGTGGCGTAAGCGCTACAAAGGTAGATAATGGAGCGAGCATGAGTGATATCATTTATGCTCTTGTAAATAACGGTGTGTGTCCTGAAACAGATTGGCCAGAAACAAATTACTTTAGCACCAAACCATTAACTATCGCATTTACTGATGCACTGAAGGATGTGGACATGGATGTTACTGCAAAGATTAGTAGCCCTGTTACTGAATCAAGTATAATTAGCAATGTAGTCGCCACTCAAATTACTGGTGCAGGCACAACCCTATTAACAAACATTAAGGCTGCTCTGTATAGTAATCATCCTGTTCTTTTTGGTATTAGTGTCTATTCATCCTTTGAATCAACCAATGCAGACAGCACTGGTGTTATTCCATTACCTCCAACCAATGATGAACTTTTAGGAGGACATGCACTTATGTTTGTGGGTTATAATGACAATGCAACATACCCTTCTTATACATTTAACTATACAAGTAATACTAATAAGCCAAAAACAGCAACGCAAGCACCACTAACAGGATACTTTACATTTCGTAATTCTTGGGGATCAGGCACGGGAAGTAATGGTTGGGGAAATCAAGGCTACGGCTATATTCCTTATAATTATATTACCAACTCAACTTTAACTGGTAATACGAGTTCTGCTCCTGAGTTCTACATGGTAACTAAAACTAGCCTATAGCATTTTCTAGACCTCATCCTTAAGGGTGAGGTTGCCCCTTCTCATTATATAGCTTACTAATTATAAATTGAGTACGTTGCACTGGATTGCCGCGCAAGCAAAGCTTGCTCGCAAAGACGCAGAAAACCGTCATCACGAGACCCGTAGGGGCGTGGTGATCTAGTGTAAAATCTTTATCATTTTATGGGTGGTAAGCTATAATTGTTATGTAGTGAATTACACGTATACTTAAGGTGCGCATGCGACCTTAAAGACTCTCAACTTAAATTTAACCAGTACAATGTTTTTAATAGTTACACTTGCTTAATTTTTTGTTTTATAGTGAAGGAGTAATTCATTCGGCAAATTAACTAAATGCTTTCATTACCTTTAAGAGATATTGCGCTAGTTTTAATTGTTACTTTGTGTTGGGCATTTAATCTTGTAGTTGTTAAGTTGACTATTCAAAGTATTTCCCCACTTACCCTTGGGGCTGTACGCTTTTTTTTCGTGGCATTTCCTTTGGTATTTTTTATTAAACGTCCCAAGATAGCTTTTAACAAAGTTCTACTTATGGGGTTGGTGCTTGGTGTGGCGAAATTTTCCTTATTATTTTTAGGTATTAAGCAAGGTATTAGCGTTGGCATGTGTGCGTTAACTTTACAAACTCAGGTAATTTTTACAGCAATTATTTCCTATATGTTTTTTGGAACCCGTTTGTCAAAACGTGAAATTTTTGGAATATTTTTGGCGCTATGTGGTGTTGCGTTGTTAGGAGTGCAAGCCATGAGCGCATCAACTCCTACAGGATTTATTCTTGTTTTAGCAAGCGCATTGACTTGGGGTATTTCAAACAACATATCCAGAACATTTAAGGGTGTGAATATATTGCATTTAACTGTGTGGATGAGTTTAATTCCGCCTATTCCATATTTTCTGCTTTCACAAGTGATAGAGGGGCCTGGTGTATTTTTTGAATCAATGAGTAATTTTGGCTTAACAGAAATTTTTGCAACCTCTTACATTGTGATTGTTGCTACATTGTTTGGTTTGACAGGATGGACGTGGTTAATGCGCCAGCATAATCCTGCCAAAGTTTCAATTTATGGTATACTGATACCTGTGTTTTCATTGTTTTTTGGTTGGCTATGCTTAGATGAGCATTTAAGTTATTTTGATATTTTGGCTTGTTCTGTGGTATTTTTAGGTTTGATAATTAACCAGTGGCCACGATCTGGGCGTTATCGTAAATCAAGCTCAGAATCTTTGCTAAAAGTGGCGTGAGTTGTTTAAAGATGGTGAAACTTGGCTATTTTTGAAATGATACTTTGCAGTGGTAATGGCGCGTACTGCGGTTCTAGCACCCATTTTTGAATTTGGGCGTCTGTATATTCAAGTAAGCTCTCGTAATTTGCTTGCTCGGCCACTGAGCAGTTGCCAAGAATAAGTTTTGCAAAAGGTGATAATAAAAAATCACCTTCTTTAGTGGCACGATAGTGGCTTTTATAAATAAGCTTTTTCAGTGTACACTCCTCACCTTTCAAGTCGACTTTTGTTTTCCTGCCCAACTCTTGAAATTTTTCGGTTGTATGCATGATAATATTTTTAATAATGAATTACTCTTCCATACGCATCTAAAGTGGATTCATGCATCATTTCTGAAAGGGTTGGGTGCGGAAAAATTGTTTGCATTAGTTCAGCTTCGGTTGTTTCAAGAGTTTTTCCAATTGCGAATCCTTGGATTAATTCAGTAACTTCCGCACCAATCATGTGTGCGCCAAGTAATTCCCCTGTTTTAGCGTCAAAAATGGTTTTGATTAACCCTTCGGTTTCACCCATGGCGATTGCTTTTCCATTGGCACGATAGGGGAATCGACCTAATTTTAATGTGTGTCCTTGGGCCTTGGCTTTTTCTTCAGTTAAGCCAATGCTTGCAATTTGTGGGTGGCTATAGGTGCAACCGGGAATATTATTTTTGTTAATAGGGTGCAGATTTTTAATACCTACAATATGCTCCACTGCCAAAATAGCTTCATGGCTGGCTTTGTGTGCAAGCCAAGGGGCACCTGCAACATCACCAATGGCGTACACCCCTTTCTCTGCAGTTTCGCACCATTGGTCAACTAAAATTTGGCCTTTTTCAGTTTTGACCTTGGTTTTTTCAAGGCCTAAATTTTGCGTGTTGCCAACAATGCCAATGGCTACAATTACGGCATCAACCGTAATGTTTGCTATTTCCTTACCATCTTTATTAATAATTGCGGATACGTGATCTTTGCTTGGGGTTAGATGGCTTGTGGCGCTTAAATAAAATTTAATGCCCTGCTTTTCAAATTGTTTTTGTGCTAGAGCTGAAATTTCTGCGTCTTCATTTTGTAAAATTTTTGGCTGCATTTCAACAACTGTAACTTCAACACCAAGGGTGCGGTAAAAGCTAGCAAATTCAATGCCAATTGCGCCTGAGCCAATTACTAATAGGGATTTAGGGGTAAATTCAGGGGTCATCGCTTGTTTAGCAGTCCAAATTCTTGGGTGATTTTCAACTGATGGTAGCATTCGTGCACTGGCGCCTGTTGCAATTATAATGTTTTTAGCCACTAAAGTTTCAGGTTTTTCGCCTTTAATTTTTAAGGTGGTGGCGTTTTCAAAAATTGCTTCTCCGTTAAAAACAGCTACCTTGTTTTTGGCTAACAGTCCTTTTATGCCTGTGGAAAGCTGTGCGGAAATTTTACGAGAACGCTCTACCATTTTGCTAAGATCAAATTTAACGCTGCCAACTTCAATGCCAAATTCGCAGGCATGGTTAATTAGGTGTAAAACTTCAGCTGAACGTAATAACGCTTTGGTGGGTATGCAGCCCCAATTTAAACAAACGCCACCAAGGTGTTCTTTTTCAACAACAGCTACATTTTTACCTAATTGGCTAGCTCTAATTGCTGCAACGTAACCGCCTGGGCCAGCACCAATAATAACAACATCAAAATTTTGCATAAATTACCTTTATATTTTTTTGTCATTCCAGGATAACTGAAGATGTGTTGTGATGCTATTTTCTTTTTTGTATGTTAAAATTAAGCAGTGCATTTAGAGAGGTTGAAGAATGGAAATGGCGGAAATTATTGTATACACGACAAATTATTGCCCATACTGCATTAAAGTCAAACAATTATTGATTAAAAAGGGTGTGGAATTCACAGAAATTGACCTGACAGACAATGATGCTGAGCGTATGCGCTTAGTTGAAAAGTCCGGTGGGCGAAAAACTGTTCCACAAATATTTGTAAATGATAAACATATAGGTGGTTGTGATGACCTATTTGCGCTTGATGCTAAAGGAGAGCTTGATTCCTTATTAGCATGAGTTTGTTTAAAATCCAATCACAGATTATACCTTCAGAAATATTTGCAGCCCTTGATATTGGTTCAAGCAAGGTTTGCTGTGCTATTGCCAAAATGAATCGTGAGGTTAGCCCAGGAAAAGGGGCTACGATTAAAATTATTGGTGTAGCATCGCATGCTGCTAAAGGTATTCGAAGCGCTTCAATTGTTAATTTGGAAGATTTGGAAGATTCCATTTTAAATGGGGTGCATTCGGCCGAACAACTTGCAAAACAAACTATTCGAAGTGTTTATGTAAATTTGCCGGCTGAATCTTTGCAATCACACAATATTACGACGAAAATTTCCCTTTCTGGGCAACCAATTAAGGAATCACATTTGAGTCGTGCTCTAGATGTAAGCCGTGATCAAAGTATTGGTGTGGGACGTAAAATTATTCACATTTTTCCCCTATCATATGATTTAGATGATAGCACTAATATTCAAGACCCTAAGGGGATGTTAGGTGATACATTAACCACGCGCTTGCTTGTAATTACAGCGCCTGTGCACTTGATTGCTAATTTGAGTGCTTGTGTTGGGCGTTGCCATTTAGATGTTAATGCATTTATTGCTGGACCATATGCTACGGCACTTTCTTGCCTTGTTGATGATGAGAAAGAAATGGGAGTAACCCTACTAGATATTGGTAGTCACAGTATTTCAATTATTAGTTTTTGCAACAATCGACCAATTTATATAGGCTGTATTCCGCTGGGGGGAAGCCATATTACCCATGATATTGCCCAAGGGTTAAATACTAATTTGAGCCAAGCTGAAAGGCTTAAAACTTTATATGGGACGCTACTTGGCACGCTTGATGATAGGGAAACTATATTGGTTACTCAGCTAGGTGAGGATAACACAACCTATGCGAACCCAGTTTCTAAAAGCTTTTTAATGCATATTATTAAATCACGGGCCGATGAAATAATTGAAATGATTGATCGTGCGTTAACTGTTCAGCGTATTGATCCAATTGCTATGCAGCGCTTCGTAATTACCGGTGGTTCTAGCCAATTGCAGGGTATGCGAGAAGTTATGCAATCACACTTTAACCGGGTCGTGCGAGTGGCTACGCCACAGGGGTTACAAGGTATTGGTGATGTGGTGCACACGCCAACATTCTCTTTGTGTGCAGGACTTTTGCATTATGCAATGCGTGATCACCAAGGGTTGCAAATGCACACTGTTTTAGAAAAACCTAAGGGCATGATTGGTCGTGCCTGGGGGTGGATTCGTCAACACGTATAGCCCAAATATGAGCACACATAAAACAACAAATCCAGAACTTAAAGCAAGGCTTGAAAAAGCATTAAGAGAAAATTTGCGTAAACGTAAATCACAGCAACGTGAAAGAAAAGAGGGCGAAAAATTACCATTGCAGGAAACACAATCACATGAAACTTTAAAAGTGGAAAGCAAGATTTTTAATAAATTTGACTGAAAAAAACATTTTTAAAACCACGCGTTTGACAATATTTAATACATTCAATATGAACCAGCCACACATAATACTTGATATACTTGAAAGAATTTGCGTAAGCTATTGCAAACGTTTGCTGTTAAAACAAAACTTAAAGGATAACAATGACAAAAAAAATTATAATTTTTTTTATGCTAAGTTGCACATATTTGATGGCCGCAGATGTGCAGCTAGATGAGGAATCCACAAGAAAAGCAAAGTGTACCATGGGCTTTGTTGCTGTAATTGGTTGTACTGCTTTTGAGTGGTTATCGCAATTATTTATGGATAGGAATCCGGTGGTTATGGGGATTACTGCAGTAAATTCTATGTTGTCTGGTGATATTGAAAAACTTGTAGGAAAAGCATATCAAGAAAAAATTGATCAAGCTTTGTTTGTTGTTGGGATTTGTCAGTCTCCAAAAGTTACTATTGAATCATACGCACTGAATTTTGTTTTAAGCAAATTAGCGGGTAAACAAGTATCTGCTGCTATACTTGGTTCTATTGCCTTAGGTTCCTTAATAAAAACACATTCTCCAGAAAACCTAGATCAGAAAGATTCGATGTGTGGTATTATGCTTGCGGGAGCGAGTACTCTTTTTCCAGATTTAATTGAACAACTAGCAAGTAAAAGTTACAGAGAAAAATTTACCCAAGCTTTATTTGTTGCTGGATTATGTCTAGCCCCAGAAGTTACAATTGGATCATATACATTTGCCTTCATTTTAGATCGATTGTATGGGGTTTGCTTGGAAAAGAGTAGCATAGAAAAAGGAATATTTGGGTATTTTGGTACACGTATTGGTGGATATTTTGGAAGATTAGCGCCTGTGATAATTAAGAATATACGGGGTTTTAAATTTTGATTTTAGGTGCTAATATTCTAACAATTGTTAAAAAAAAAGGTTTAAGTTATGTGGTTGTTTATTTTTTGTTTTATTTTTGCGCAAAGCGGTTTTGCTGCTGCATATCATGATTATACAGATGGAAATGCTAGAAAAATAGTTTACTACGGTAATAAAAGCACACAAGGTTTAGTTGGCTGTATTAGCGATATTATTAATACTGCAAATAATGAAAAATGTTATCCTGTTTTGATAGCTGGTGTTAATGCATTTTTGACTGAAGATTATCAAATTCAAAACGGTATGGATTATAGCTATAGCATTACAACAGAATTATATAATCAGATTGTATGTCCAGAGCTAAAAGAAAAATATAACTTAATAATTTTTGATGTGTTTTCTGGTAAAAATGGTGATATTGCTTCCCAAATAAATGAAGAGTTAAAATTATTATTTGTAAATGAAAAAGACAAATATGATTTGATATTTATTGATACTAAAGGCTGCAATTTTTCAGAAATTTTTACAAAATGGCCTTATGAAAACATTTATCAGTGCCATTTCTTTAGCCATAATTGAGTATTTAACAATATGCAAATAATTCTATTTGTGCAACAATTTCTATATGAGTGACCTATTTGTTTTAATTATTTGATTTTGGAGAAGTTATGTTACGTTTCGTCTGTTTTGCAACATTGAGTTTAGCGATTGTTACAGCTGCCAATCAACCTTATGATGAACAAAAAGAAAATTATCTAAGGGTTTTTCTGTATTTAGCTGATAAAAATTTAGCAGATAGTAACGCTGATAATATTTGGAATAATGCAACACAAGAATCAAAAATAAGGGCCATTAAAAATGGTAGAAAATTATTGCCGTATTTAACAGCTGGTAGCAAATATACTGATTTATTTTTGCTAGCTCTTGGCGTTAATGATCAAGAATGGGATAGCATAGCTTATTCAGCTAAAATAGTTCTTGCTAAAAATAGGGACAATACTGTTGAGGATCTTAGCCGTCTAATTATAGCTATCAAAGAAATTCCAGAAAAAGATAGGCTTGCAAGTGTTGAACTCACTAACATACTCCGCAGTAATAGTAACTTGTATGACCGAATTAAAGAATTAGGCAAGATCCCTAGGCCATCATTATAAAGGATTAAACTTAAGCATTTTTTACCATTAACAAAAAGCCAGCTTTAGAGCTGGCTTTTTTGCTTAGTCATAGTAAAGCTATAATTAGCCTTTTTTACGTTCGTCATCTTTCAAGTCAAACTCAGCATCAATAATATTTTCAGCATCTGATTCTGCAGCAGCAGCTTCTGTTGAACCTTCAGCAGTTTGAGATGCCTTATAGGCAGCCTCTCCAAGTTTCATTGACGACTGAACTAAGGTTTGAATTTTAGCTTGGATATCTTCAATATTTTCAGATGTCAAAGCTTCTTTAACGGCAGCTAGGTCAGTTTCAATTTGGCTCTTTTCTTCCGGAGAAACAGCAGAACCAAACTCAGTTAATGATTTTTCTGTAGAATGCACTAACGCATCGCCATGATTTTTAACTTCAATTAATTCTCTGCGTTTTTTATCTTCTTCGGCATTGGCTTCTGCTTCTTTCACCATGCGCTGAATATCAGCTTCTGACAAACCACCTGAGGCTTGAATGCGAATTTGCTGTTCTTTATTGGTTGCTTTGTCTTTAGCAGAAACTTGAACTATACCGTTAGCATCAATATCAAAAGTCACTTCAATTTGTGGCATACCGCGTGGTGCTGCTGGAATTCCAACCAAATCAAACTGACCTAAAATTTTGTTATCAGCAGCCATTTCACGTTCTCCTTGGAAAACACGAATTGTTACAGCAGTTTGGCTATCATCAGCTGTTGAAAACACCTGACTTTTCCTAGTTGGAATTGTTGTGTTGCGTTCTATTAGTCTTGTGAAGATTCCACCTAAAGTTTCAATACCTAGGGAAAGTGGAGTCACGTCAAGTAGTAGAACATCTTTAACATCACCCTTCAAAACACCGCCTTGAATTGCAGCACCAATTGCTACAACTTCATCAGGATTAACTCCGCGATTTGGTTCACGACCAAAAAGTTGTTTTACTGTTTCAATAATTTTTGGCATGCGGCTCATACCACCTACTAAAATTACTTCATCAATTTGACTAAGCTGAATGCCAGCATCACGCAATGCAGCCTTACATGGCTCTACAGTGCGTTGCACCAACTCTTCAACCAAAGACTCAAGTTTAGCGCGAGTTAATTTAATGTTTAAATGCTTTGGGCCATTTGCATCTGCTGTAATGAAGGGTAAATTTATATCAGTTTGGGCAGAATTAGAAAGCTCAATTTTTGCTTTTTCTGCAGCTTCTTTTAAGCGTTGTAAGGCTAATTTATCTTTGCGCAAATCAATTGATTGCTCTTTTTTAAATTCATCGGCAAGCCAATCAATAATTCTTGAGTCAAAATCTTCACCGCCCAAGAACGTATCGCCATTGGTTGATTTTACTTCGAACACTCCATCGCCAATTTCAAGGATTGAAACGTCAAAAGTACCACCACCCAAATCATACACGACAAAGGTTCCATTAGCTTTTTTTTCAAGGCCATAGGCTAAAGCTGCGGCTGTTGGTTCGTTAATAATACGCAATACTTCAAGGCCAGCAATACGACCAGCATATTTTGTAGCTTGGCGTTGCGCATCGTTAAAGTGAGCAGGAACTGTAATTACCGCTTGGGTAACCTTTTCACCCAAATAATTTTCAGCAGTTTCTTTCATTTTTTGCAAAATAAAGGCGCTGATTTGGCTTGGGCTGTATTTTTCTCCACGAGTTTCCACCCATGCATCTTTATTCTCACCAGATATGATTTTGTAAGGTACTAACCCGATGTCTTTTTGAGTCATTGGGTCATTAAATGTGCGACCTATCAAACGTTTAATCGCAAATAAAGTATTTTCAGGGTTGGTTACACCCTGACGTTTTGCTGGTTGTCCAACAAGACGCTCACCACTTTCAGTAAAGGCAACCATAGATGGGGTTGTGCGTGCGCCTTCTGTGTTTTCGATAACTTTCGCAGTGTTACCTTCCATAACAGCAACACATGAGTTTGTGGTGCCTAAGTCTATTCCAATTACGCGTGACATAGTTTTCTCCTTATATTTTAAATCGTTAGCACTCGTCTGCTTACAGTGCTAACAATATACAAGATTTTTTATAAGAAAAAAAGTTTTATGTAATGTGAGTTGATTAATACCGATATTCCTAGGCTACAAGGTAACAATTCTGTATGTTTTACAAATACCAAAACGTAATAGTTTTTAAAAATATTTAATATATTGAACAAAAAACTAGACTGAAAGTTAAAATTTATATACATTTAACTGTATGCCGGTTTAGCTCAGTTGGTAGAGCAACTGATTTGTAATCAGTAGGTCGCGAGTTCGAATCTTGCAACCGGCACCAGTCTCAGTAAGGGTTTTAAGGATTTTTGAAATTAGCTGAAAATGCTCAGGGTTACGCCGGGGTTACATTGCAATTAGATTTAATTCCAATCTGCGAATTTGCTACACTGTCTAAGTGCGCCTAATTTTTACCTATAAACGCGGATGGATTTCTTCAAATTTTAGGGGGACCATCTCTAAACATAGCCGCTTAATTTTCTCTACGTTAGATGAGGTTTACTGGACGTTTACAAATCTTTAGCAACATCGCATCCTCTTTCGATAAAAATCTAACAGAATTCGGTTACCTTTAACAGATGCGACAGAACCGCCTATATCCTAGGTTAACTAAAAATTAACTTTTTTATCTGACAGTGGTAGTTGGAAAATAAATAAAATTAAAGATAATGTTTAAATACTTATTTAAAAAATCCTTCCTATGTGGTGTCGTACTGGCTATTCATTGGCAGAGCTCAGGTGCAACTGCATCTACTGTCAATAGTGAGGGGGCATTACGTACAGTGACAATGCAAAATAATTCAATTGTCCTGGGGGCGGCCTCCATTTTATTAAATGATAACATTTATCTTAGCCAGCATAGCCCACTCTTCGTTACGAATAGTGACTATAGCCAATCGAATGTAATGGCTAGTCAACCAATAAGCCAACCAGTAACTTGGAATATTGATGGTAAAAATAATGTTATATCGGGCAATGGCGTTGTTAATTGCGGTTTTATGATTACCCCCATATCTGCTGATGCAAATGATATTATCTTTGGCACCGATCCAGCTCTTCTTACTGTAAATATCTCAAACCTTACCCTCACTAACCTTACAGCACAAGGTGGTTATTCCTTGTATGGCGGTAGTGGAATGGGTGCGGGAGGAGCGTTTTTTGTAAACAGGGGCTCTACAGTTACTTTAAGTAATGTAACCATAAATGGTTGCCAAGCTTTTGGTGGATTTACTGAAAATGCAAATCTCGCAGGTGGTGGTGGAGGAGGTTTAAACACTTACAACCATACCTGGGAAATAGGTTCTGGATTATTTGGCCCAATGGTTTCTCAAGACGGAAAAAAAACTAAAGATCTTTCTGTAAATAACTCAACAACTTATGACGGATCCTCAGGAGAAACAGGGCACAAGAATACGATAGCAAGTTACTTAGGTGTAAACTTAAAACCCGTGCTAGGAGGGCAGTCTGGCGTAATTGGTTCTGGATCGTGTGGTTTTGGCACCGGTGTTGGGGGGGCAGGAAGCACTGGTGGTAAGGGAAGCGACGGAGTTAATGGGTTTAATGGCCTTAATGGCTTTACAATTCCTATTCCACTAATGCCAGGATTCCCAGGGCTTCCAGGAATTCCTGGCTGGAAAGGTGGGGATGGTGGTACCGGAGGCAATGGTGGTAAAGCTTTATATAGCACTGGTTGTATAGGTGGCGGTGGTGGATCTGGAGGAAGCGGAGGTAATGGTGGTGAGGGAGGCGATGGTGGCCAGGGAGGTGACGCCGGCCCATCCCTAGAGATTTCCATACCTCTTGTAGGAGGGATAAATATTTCAATTCCAGCACCTTTAGCTGGGATTGGTGGACTTGGTGGCACAGGTGGTAAAGGTGGTAACGGGGGTGACGCTCACTCTGGTGACGGTTTGTTTGGTAGTGGTGGTGGATCTGGAGTAGGCGGTAACGGTGGTTCTGGCGGTGATGGTGGTGATGGTAATAATGCAGGAGATATTGGTAAACAGGGACAAGGAGGAATTCCTGGTCTCTCAATGGTTTTGACTACAATTTTGAATGACCTGATTACCAATGGAACTGGTTATGGCCAGGGAGGTGACGGTGGTAAAGGTGGTCAAGGAGGTAATGGTGGTGATGGTTATGGCGGATGTGGCGGCTTTGGCGGGGGTGGTGGATTTGGATCTGGCGGAGCTATGGGCACAGGCGGAACTGGAGGATACCGAGGAAAATACAGTAATGGAGTTTTTGCTAATCTCGGCTTGAATAATGGAAATTTTGGGGAAAATGGTGATTTAGGCACTGGTGGTAATGGTTATGGCGGATGTGGCAGCTTTGGTGGTGGTGGCGGTGCCGGCACTGGTTATGGTGAAGTTACGAATTCGGGTACGGGTTATGGCGGCAATGGCGGCTTTGGCGGGGGTGGTGGTTCATCTAACTCTGGTTTCTGCGGCCTAGCTGGGTATGGTGGTACGGATGGAAACTCCGCTTTCGGCGGCAATGGAGCTGGATTTGGTGGAGCTATTTTTGTGCGTGACGGTGGTCTATTAACTATCAATGGTCCTTTTTTAGCTAAGAACAACAGTGTTTTTGCGAACGGTGGCGCTTTGGCTCAAGGATCAGATTTATTTATAGTTGGTGAATCAACTAAAGCTACAGTGGTTACGTTAGATACTACAGATGGTGATGTCATTTTTAATGGCACAATTGAAGATGATGCAGGAAATATTATGCCTGATGATGGCGAAGCAGGGGTATCCTTAGGGGGATCTCTTTTTTGTAAGGGACAGAATAACGTTATTTTAAATGGCAAGAATACCTACGCCGGAACAACAACTGTTCAGGGTGGGGTCTCAATATTTGAAGCTGATAATTTAGGGTGTGGGGTGCTCGATCTTAACGGGGGAACTTTGATTGTTAATGATAAAGCCACCGGCAGTGTAACCCTAGATCGTATGTCCAGTGTTACGCTTACGGGAAATAGCACGATTGTTAATGACAGCACTCAAGATGTTGTTATTAATAGCATTTTATCAGGAAGTAACTCTTTAACTAAAGGTGGACTTGGCAATCTAATACTAGCTGGCGCTAACACTTTTTCAGGGGGGCTTGATATTAATATGGGCACAGTTTCGGTTAGTGACCCAACCTATCTGGGCAGTGGTGGAATTAACCTTGGTGGGGGCACCTTATCTGCTTTGACTTCCATGATAATCACTAATCCCATTGGTGGATCCGGAGGCACACTTGATGATAACGGTAATAACAATACGCTTAGTGGCTCTATAAACACCACAGGACCAATTATTAAAGACGGTGATGGTACTTTAACATTTACCAATGCGGATAATGTTTGTGGAGGACTAACCGTTAATGCTGGCACAGTTGTTGCCGGAGCCAATGATACTTTTAGGGGGGGGCTTAGCTTAAAAAACAGCGCTACTGTTAGTTTACAAAACTACAATCAATCACAAATTACGGATCTAACCAGTGATGTAAATTCAACTCTGGATTTAGGATCAGCGACTTTAACCGCGTCCACCACCGGGAATGATATCATAGGGGGTATAATTCAAGGGTCTGGCGGTTTAGTCTTTGGCGGCAATGGCACTACGACAATTAGCAATGGGGATAACCCATTTTCTGGGGGCTTAACCGTTAATTCAGGCACGGTTGTTGCTGGAGCAAACAATGCTTTTGGCACAGGGTTTTTAAACATTAAAGGCGGATTGGTTGATCTTATTGCTACGAGCCAAAATGTAACCAGTTTATTTGGCACCGGTGGCACACTAAATATTAATGGCACTTTAACTTCTAGTAGTAGCACAGCGGATACACTGGCAAGCTTAATTGAGGGTTTTGGCTTGTTCAATATTTACGGCCTGGGATCATTAACCCTAAACAATGGAAACAACAGTTTTTCTGGAGTCACCCATATTGACCAAAGTATAGTGATAGCTGGCGCTAATAATGCTTTGGGCAGAGGTAAAATTACCTTAACTAATGGTGCGAATTTACAATTACAAAACCACAATCAAGCACAAATTACAGATTTAACTAGTGATGCAAATTCAACGCTGGATTTAGGATCAGCGACGTTGACCGCGTCTACCACGGGAAATGATGTTATCGGGGGCATAATTCAAGGATCTGGTGGTTTAGTCTTTGGCGGCAATGGCACCACGACAATTAGCAATGGAAATAATCCATTTTCTGGAGGTTTAACCGTTAATTCTGGCACAGTTATTGCTGGAGCAAACAATGCCTTTGGCACAGGATTTTTAAACATTAAAGGCGGATTGGTTGAACTCCAAAATTACAATCAATCACACATTACAGACTTAAACAGTAACCTAGGTTCAACTCTGGATTTAGGGTCAGCAACTTTAATAGCGTCTACCACTGGGAATGATGTCATAGCTGGCCTAATTCAAGGATCTGGTGGTTTAGTCTTTGGCGGCAATGGCACCACGACAATTAGCAATGGAAATAATCCATTTTCTGGAGGTTTAACCGTTAATTCTGGCACAGTTATTGCGGGGGCAAACAATGCCTTTGGCACAGGTTTTTTAAATATTAAAGGCGGACTGGTTGAACTCCAAAATTACAATCAAGCAAACATTACCGACTTAAACAGTGATGTGGGTTCAACGCTAAATTTAGGAACAGCGACTTTAACTGCGTCTACCACTGGGAATGATGTCATAGCTGGCATAATTCAAGGGACTGGTGGTTTAGTCTTTGGTGGTAATGGCACCACAACAATTAGCAATGGAAATAATCCATTTTCCGGAGGTTTAACCGTTAATTCTGGCACAGTTATTGCGGGGGCAAACAATGCCTTTGGCACAGGTTTTCTAGATATAAATGGTGGGTTAGTTAATCTTATCGCTACAACCCAGACGATAACTCGTTTATTTGGTAACGGTGGCACCTTAAATATTAATAATGGCAGTTTAATTTCCAATAGTAATATAATAGATACCCTAGCAAGTTTAATTGAGGGTTCTGGCACACTCAATCTCTATGGCACAGGATCCTTAACCCTAACCAATGGAAGTAACAGTTTTTCAGGAACCACCAATATTAATCAAAGGACAGTGATAGCTGGCGCTAATAATACTTTTGGTATGGGTAAAATTAACTTAACCAATGGTGCGAATTTACAATTACAAAACCACAATCAAGCAAACATTACTGACTTAAACAGTGATGCAAATTCAACTATAGATTTAGGATCAGCAACTTTAACTGCATCAACCACTGGGAATGATGTCATAGATGGTACAATTAATGGGACTGGTGGTTTAGTCTTTGGCGGCAATGGCACCACGACAATTAGCAATGGGAATAACCCATTTTCTGGGGGCTTAACCGTTACTTCTGGCACGGTTATTGCGGGAGCAAACAATGCTTTTGGCCAAGGATTTTTAAACATCAATGGTGGGCTAGTTGAGCTAACAAGCTTTCCTCAAACTAACATTACGGATTTAAACAGTAATTTAGGTTCAACGCTAGATTTAGGAACAGCGACGTTAACAGCTACCACCACCGGGAATGATACCATAGCTGGAATAATTCAAGGATCAGGAGGTTTAGTCTTTGGCGGCAATGGCACCACGACAATTAGCAATGGAAATAATCCATTTTCCGGAGGTTTAACCGTTAATTCTGGCACAGTTATTGCTGGAGCAAACAATGCCTTTGGCACAGGATTTTTAAACATTAAAGGCGGATTGGTTGAACTGGGGAACTTTCCACAAACTACGATTGGAGACCTAAATATTGCTCCAGGAGGTATATTAGACTTAGGAACCGCCGGCATGATAATTTCGCACACCGGCAACAATACAATTGCGGGACTAATAAGAAATCACAACGCGCCCGTAACTTTTTCTGGTATAGGCTCTTCCACATTAAGCAATGAGAATACATTTATTGGCGGTTTTGCAATTACTGGGGGTACGGTAAGCGCTACAGCTGTTGATGCCTTGGGCAAAGGTTCGTGCAGAATTACGGGTGGTATATTAAACGTCACCGCTAATCAAAATATTACAGATTTGTCGTCTACAACTTATGGAACCAATGGAACAGATGGAATTGATGGAAACCCTGGAACAAGTGGAACCCTAAATTTGGGCAGTGGATGTGTATTTACCACAACCACAACAACTAATACAAAGCTTGCCAGTGTAATTACTGGTGATGGTTCGCTAGATGTCGCGGGAACCGGTACATTAACCTTAGAAGGTAACAATACCAGTACGGGCGGCATCACAATTAATAATGGTGGCTCTGTTAGCATTAGCTCACCAAACAACCTTGGTTTCGGCCCTATTACTTTAAATAATGGCTCTTTAATGCCAACCTCTCCATCCTCCATGGTTCTGAGCAATAATTTCAGCATCTTAAGTGGAGGAGGAACTATTGATGGTGGAGGGCAAGATATCTTTATTAGCGGTAATTTAAGTGGGAGTGGTCAACTTGTAACCAAAGGTCCAGGTAAGTTTGTTGCAACGGGTGATAACTCTCTATTTTATGGTAAAATAGATTACACAAATGGTACTAAATTATCAGTGAATTCAGACCAAAGCTTGGGGAAAGGAGAATTGAATTTTAGCGATAGTATTTTTGCACCCAATGTCCCAATCACTGTAAACAATCCTATAGTTTTATCACCAGGACTTAGCGCCAACGGGCTTACTATTCAAGACAGTGGGAATAATGATATTTTTAATGGACCCTTAAGTGGTGCCGGAAACTTAACAAAAAATTCTGGCAATGGGCTGCTTACTCTTGGCGGCAATAGCCCAGCATTTACGGGTAGCACGACTATTGATGATGGTCAATTAATTGTCAATGGTAGCATTGCCAACAGTCCTGTAACTATCAATACTGGTGCATCAGTTGGCGGTAGCGGCCAAATAGGTTCATTAGAATTAAACAATGGTAGTAGCTTTAATGTTATTGTTAACAATGTTGGTGAACTTGATCAGTTAACTGTTAATGGTGGAGTAACTATTAATAGTGGTGTAACTTTGAATATCTCTGATTCCGCATATAGTGCTCCTCTTGGGCTCGCTACCTATCCTATAATTGCGGGTACATCAATAAACGGTGCTTTTTCTCAAATTACCAGAAGTAATTTTATACCTTCATTTTTATCCTTTAGACCTATATATGGGCCGAATGGTGTAACCTTAGAGGTAAAAAATAGTGTGATTGGAGCTAATCATAATGATGGTGGTGCAGCTGCAGCTAGTGCTGGTAGCGCCGTATCAGGTTTAGTCAATGCACGTATTGCCTCTGGAGATGAGGATATTTCATCTGGTGGTGATGGATCTTCCTTTACATTTTTTGCACCTCCTCCCCCACCTCCAGGTAGTGCGCTGTTGATTAACACCAGCAACAGGAATTCATCAATGTCTGAAAAGGTGATTAGTTGGCTTAATGAAAAGGGGCCTGTAAGTTACGATAATAATAAAATTGGCGTATGGGTAAGTGGACTTTATAATCAAGGTCATAATAAGGTTACAGCTTTTTCTGGTGCGTCGACAGACAGTTTTCAAGGCGCAGCACTTGGCTTAGAAATTAAAAATACAGAAGATCACCAGTTATTCGGAGCGGTTGTGGGTGGAGGTATAAGTAAGTCCCAACAATCACTAACTCCTGAAAATAAAGCAGATGGCAAAACCTGGAGCATTGGCTTTTACCATAGTATGGGGTTCTTTAAAAGTGATTATGGGTATTGTAGGTTTGACCACTCCATAAATTTTTCAAAAACCTACACAAAAAGCCAACGGTTAGCAACCACTATAGACGGCTCAACGTTTTTAGCTCACAAAAATACACAAACTATTAGTCCATCTGTAAGTGGAGAAATTTCCCATAAATTTAAATTTGCGGATCATGTTTCGCTGCGACCATTTTGTGGTATGGCTTACAGCCAATCGACTCGAGCTGCTGCTAGTGAATATGATGCAGGTGATTACGCTATATCTAGCCCTAAACTAACTATTAAAAGCTTTAAAGCGTCCTGGGGGGGTGATTTTGGCAAAAAATTTAAAACCCCAAGTTATGAATTTTTTCTCCATAGTCGCTTAGGCTATGCTTATGATTTTCTTGCTAAAAATAATATTGATTACATTTATACTCTTGGCGGTGATCCAGGAGGTTATCAAGTGATGATCCCAACGGCAGGTGCTGCTACTATTTCTACATCAATTGCTCTTTCCATGAAAATCAAGGATTCCTCAATACAAATATCCGGTAGTTGTGGGGCAGATTTTCAAAAGAAAAGAAACTCAGTCAATACTTTGCTTAAAATAGAAAAATATTTTTAGCACCTAAAAAATGGTGAAATTAATAAAATTTTAATAAATTGCAAATTAGAGTGAAGCTACAGTTAGAGATTATCATGAGGAACTAAATGAAGAAATTGTTATTTTGTTTAATTATTTTGGGGCAGAATTTTTGTTTTGCTATGGAAAACGATACCCCAGAGTATCGCCCGGCACTACTAAGAGTAACAAATGTTTTAGATCCTATTGAATTACCAAAAGAAAAAACACGCCTAATAAAAATTCACAAGGCCGTCACTTTCAGGCCGTGGCTTGATAAATTACACGAACATCGTGGCCAGACTACTTCCAAAATTATAGGAGCTTATGACGCTGACCAACAATACGGCAGGATTATTGATGAAAAAGAACAGGACTACTTAAAAATGCAAAAAGATCATAATTTTGAACACACAGATGTGGAAAAATTTATAAAGCTTTATGCCACTACGGATAGTAGCGAAAACTCTAATAATTCTAGCTCCCAATTTTCTATGAAGGATGAAAAAAAATTAATCTCCCTGTTTTTATTAGAGGGGCAATTGATGAGGGCGGACAGTAAAACCCCAGGAAGCCATTATGAAGGCTTAAACAAATGCGATAAAGAAATTACAAAGTTAATCGAAAAGCTAAAAGCATCTAATCAAAAAACTTAAATAACAAAGAGGGTACAGAGTATGAGATTCTATAAATTTTATTTTACGGTTTTGCTTGCATCAAGTTCATTTGCATCTCAATTTATAGACGCCACGACAATTTCTAACGGAATCTTATCAACAAATGCGGGAGATACCATTTATTTGAAAGGAACAGCTAACTCTGAATGTACTGTATCAAATAACTTGGCCTTTAATGGTTTTACCCAGGTAAGAAATGGGAGTAATTCCTATAAGTTAACCCTATCAGGTATTCTTTCTGGCGATGAATTAATTAAAACAGGGGCAGGTCTTGTAATTTTAAGTGGTAATAATACTTATGGAGGTGGCACCACTGTAGAATATGGCACTTTACAAGCTGGATCTGGAGATGCCTTTGGTTCAGGCCCTATGCTGATTGGATACGATGGTACCTTAGACCTAAATAATAATAACGTATCATGTTCGGGATTGGGGGGCTCAGGCAATCTTCTGCTAGGCGCAGGAACTCTAAATATAAGCCCAGCAAATGGCCAGGTATTCAAATTTAATGGTCCGATTATAGGTACTGGAGTGCTAAACCAAAATGGTAATGGAACACTTGCTTTACAAGGAGACATCAGTGGCTTCACAGGATCGATTAATATTAATTCAGGGTTTTTTGAAGTAAACCCTTCTATTCCTAATCTAACCTTAAATAATATTTTTGGAACCTCAAACGGAATCATCGTAGGCGGACAGTTAAACAAAACCGGTGTTAATACGCTAACCCTTTCTGGAAGCATCAGTAACTTAAGCAGTATATATATTGCTAGTGGTATCCTTGCCTTTGCTTTTGGGGGGAACAATACTACTTTATCAAACAGTTTTTCAGGGAGCGGCACTCTTAGTATGACTGGTAAAAATACTACTATATTAAGTGGAGATTTGAGCGGTTTTACAGGATCTATCAATATGAATAGCGGTACCCTTGCTTTTGATACATCTAATAAAAATATAACTATAACAAGTGCCTTGACGGGTAATGGTGGAATCATCAGCAAAATTGGCCCGAATAACTTAACTCTTAAAGGAGGGCTTTCAGCTTTTACGGGAAGTTTTAATATTGCACAAGGTGGAGTAGTATTTAGTTCTGATTCTGCCTATAGTCTCACCAACACTATTCTAGGCCCAGGCACCATCATTAAAGATGGAAGTGGCACATTAACGTTTTCCGCTAGCCTTAGTAGCTTTTCTGGAGGAATCACATTCAATTCTGCGAGTACCCTTGCTTTAGATACTTCAATAAGTTCTGGGGCAACATTAAAAGGCCCACTTGCAGGCCCAACATCATCATCTTGCATTTTTAGTATACTTGGTGGGGACACATTGACTATATCGAGTAGCCTAAGTGGTTTTGGTGGAATTTTTTCAATAGATAACGGTACTTTAGCTATTGATACAACCAACACAGGTAATCAAACTATCACCAATACTATTCAAGGTGTCGGTAATTTTACAAAAGCTGGTAGCAATACTTTAACTTTAAGTGGGACGAGCGCTTACACGGGCGCTACTACTATTACAGGTGGCACCTTGCAAGCAGGAGCAGCGAATACTTTTGCTAACTCCCCTTTAATAGTTAATACTAGCGGCACAACTGCTGACTTTAATGATTATGCGCAAACCATAACAGATCTTTCAGGATATGGGACTTTGCGTTTAGGTAGTGGCAGCGTAACCCTTGGCAGTAGTAATGATAGTACATTTAATGGGGTTATTTCTGGTACCGGCACTATTACAAAAGTAGGTACAGGAACTTTAACTTTGATGGGAAGTGGATACACTGGCACTACGACAATTAACAATGGGGCCATTCAAATTGCCAATAGTTCTAGTTTAGGTACGGGGCAAGTAACTATCAATGGTGGTGCCTTAGGAGCACCAAACGGGGTGGCCAGTATTTTTATGGCCAACCCCATCAGTTTTGGCAGCTCTGGGGCTGATTTCCAAAATAATAGCCCTTTGATAATGACGGGTAACATTAGTGGTAATGGTAATCTTACCATGGATGGAACCAGCTTGCTCTCATTTTCTGCTAGTAACAGTTACTCTGGAAATACTACTGTGAATAATGGTATCTTAACTAATTGGTGCCAACAACGCCCAAAGCACAGCAAGTTTAGGATCTTCAAATGCACCAAGTGGTAGTGTTACGATTGCTAGTGGCGCCACCTATGGGGGATTTGGCCAAATTTACCATAATGGAGCTACATTTAATTCGGGTTCCACCCTTGCCATGGGTTTAACAGATAACCCTACCAATTCTGGTACATTAAACATTATCAGCAGCACAGATATAGATATTAGCAAATTATCTTTAGAAATTTTGAGCGAAACATCTACGATCTACACTGAAGGCAAAGTTTATACAATAATGAATCTAAGCGGCGGTGGTAATATTATTGGTACTTTTAAAAGTATGTCGGCTGGAAAGACAATTAACCCATTGGTTTGTATTGTAAACATTGTCTACAATCCTCAAGATATTCAATTAACTCTTAAAAAAACTATCTTTAACAGTGCCTTAGTTGCCAAGTATCCCAATATTCCATCGGTGCTGTTAAGAACTAAAGTGATACCCGATCAAAGCTTCTAAACCCTAATTCTGGATTAGATTGTTGAATTTAATGGCAGGTTTGTTTGATTTCAAGGCATAAGCAATAAGTGTTGAAAAGATATGGATAAAGCCATTAATAAACGATCTATGTCGAGTATGAACAATCTGAAAATCTGTTTTTAATA